>JBFIJS010000554.1:0-3567 GCA_041600595.1 Saprospiraceae bacterium
CAGGCACCAAGGCCGCTGCTATCATCGGTTGGCGGGCCCGTGGAGATCGTAGCGTTGTAGTCGCAGCCGTCAGAGGCCAGCAACGGAGATGCCGCCGGCAACGGATCGCCGCACATCACGGAAGTATTGGCGGGAGCGGGCTCATCGATGGTCGGGGGGTCGGTATCCGAAACACCGGGATCGCCCAGGCCGGCACAAAACAGGTCGCAGGTGCTGAAACACCACGGGCCTTCCACATGCAATCCGCCACCGTAGTTGAGCCAGCGGTTGTTGTTGTCGAGCGGGTTGGTGCAGGGGCCGCCGAAGCCGTTGAACTCCCAACCACCCGGGCCATTTAAAAATTTGTATTGGTAAGTGCCGGGTGAGATGCCTGTGAAAGAGATTTCGTAAATGCCGCTACCGAGGTCGCACATGGCCACCTCCGTCCAGTTTGACAACCCCACCTGGTCCATAAAACTGCCGGCGATGTAGGCGGTACCGTTGACACTCTGCAAGCGCATATCCACCCGGAAGGTCACTTTATCCATCAGGACCGTCACCTCAGGAGGACTAGCGGCCCGCAACTGTATCTGACACAGTAGTAATAGAAGCAGACAATAAAAATGGGAGTAATTGGATCTTCGCATCAGTATGGTCACCTGGCAGCTCTGGGCCGGCCAATTGGTGCTAATGCAATGTGTAATAAGTTTCTTTAGAACTTCATTCACGCAAATGGGCCGAAATATTCACTTCGCTTTGGAGCATCAGACGGCTCGGCATTTCATAAATAACTTTTGTTACACAGTACTAACACCTGTCATTTAAGTTTCAAAAAAATAAAGAGCAATTCTTATTACTCCGGAAAAAGGGAGAGCGTGTTTTTCAGGTTTATGGAAATGGTCTGCAACAGGGGTAGAAATCCCGCCGGCGTTTTGATTGGCGGAGTTGGCACAAGTTATCAAACTATCTTAAAACAATGGTGACGACCGGGCGATAAAGCACGTTTCACTTGGTGGTCATTTTTTCGTAAATCACTGTTTTACAACTATTTAACAAAAACATCAAGATGGATAATTGCTTCGTTGATCCCTTATTTTTCCCAGTCGGAACCTTACCTTTACTCTTCATTTTTTACTGACTATTGCTCAGGGATCCGGCTTTGCCGAAATCGTAATTCACCAAAATTGGCCGCCATCGTGGCTGTGCCTCCCCTTGGTTATCCCTCATCGCAGTGGTTTGTTTTGGAAAACATACACCAATAAAAGATCAGGTAACACATGAAAAAAATCCTCACCTTACAGGTTTGCTGCTTACTTTTTATCACCCTGCGAGCTCAGGTCTATCTCTCGCCCGAAAAACCCGGTTTCACCGAAGAGGTCACCCTCACTTTTAAAGCCGACGAAGGCAATGGCGGACTGGCCGGTTGCAATTGTGAGGTGTACGCCCACACGGGCCTCCTCACCGAGGAAAGTGCTCATCCGGGCGATTGGAAAAAAGTGGTGGCGGACTGGGGACAAAACCTCGATAAACTGAAGCTCACCCCAACGGGCGACGATACCTACCAGCTAAAATTCAACATCTCCGAACTGTACGGTGTGCCCCCGGCGGGAAATGTCTTTGCCCTCAATTTTGTCTTCCGCAACGCCGATGGCAGCAAGATCGGGAAAGCGGAAGGTGACCAGGATATTTTTTATTATTTCAAAAAACCGGACTTCAAAGCGCCGCCCACTACCCTGCCCCGGAGCCAGGCTTTCGCCCCGGACTGGGCAGAGGCGGCCACCATTTACGAAGTAAATATTCGTCAATATACGAAGGAAGGTACCATCAATGCCTTTGCGGAGCATTTGCCCCGCCTGCGGGAAATGGGAATTGATATTTTATGGTTTATGCCCATCCAGCCCATCGGGGAAAAGAACCGCAAAGGGCCGCTTGGGTCTTACTACTCGATCAAGGATTACACCGCCATCAATCCCGAATTCGGAACGATGGAGGATTTTAAAAAACTCGTTAAAACCTGCCACGGGTTGGGCTTTAAAGTGGTACTCGACTGGGTCGCCAATCACTCCGCCTTCGACAACCCGTGGGCCGAACAGCACCCCAACTGGTACAACCGGGATGACAACGGAGACATCATTGCTCCCTACGACTGGACGGATGTGGCCGACCTGAACTACGACATGTACTACATGCGTCAGGCCATGACCGAAGCCATGTTGTTTTGGGTAAAAGAAGTGGATATTGACGGTTTCCGCTGCGATGTAGCCGGCGAAGTACCGCTCGATTTCTGGGAGGATACCCGCACCCAACTGGACGCCGTGAAACCCGTCTGGATGCTGGCGGAAAATGCCGACCAGACCTTCCTGCTCAACCGGGCCTTCAATGCCAATTACGGCTGGCCATTTCACCATCTGATGAACGAAATTGCCAAAGGGCACGCTCCCGCCAGTAAGGTCTTTGAATATTTTGCCGAAGTCAAAAAACAATATCCCGCCGGCAGCTATCCGATGCAGTTCATCACCAACCACGACGAAAACAGCTGGCAGGGAACGATCTTCGAGCGATTGGGCGACGGGCACCAGGCCTTTGCCACCCTGATGTTTACGGTGCCGGGTATGCCGTTGATCTATTCGGGGCAGGAAGCGGCGATGAAGAAGCGGTTGAAGTTCTTTGAAAAAGACCCCATCGAATGGGGCAACTTTCCGCTGGTGGATTTTTACACCAAACTGGACTATTTGAAATCCACCAACCCGGCCCTGTGGAATGGCGACGCCGGCGGCTGGATCGAGGAAATACCCAACGACCAGGCGCAGTCCGTCGTGGCATTCAGCCGGGAAAAAGACGGCAACCAGGTCGTCCTGATCGCCAATTTGTCCGATACCGTTCTTACCACGAATTTGCAGCCCGGCAAGCGGGCCGGCATTTACCGGGAGTATTTTACCAAAGAAAAAATCACGCTGGGCAAGCGCTCTAAAATGGTGCTCAAGCCGTGGGAATACAAGGTGCTGATTTTTGAGGCCCCCGCACCCGAAGAAAAACGAACCTTCCAATCCGCCGAGCCCACCAAGACCGGCCTGCGCATCCAGGTGTCCGACGGCACGATCAACCTGACGATGCATTCGGAAAGTACGATGGAGGTGGAATTTGTACCCGTCGGCGAAAAAAACCCGCCGTCTTATGGGGTGGCTCCGGGTAATGCGGGAAATGGTTTGAAATCAACGCCGAAATTTGCGGACCTGGGCAAAAACATCGCCTACACCACCCCGGGCCTTTCCGTCAGCATCCAAAAAGAACCGTTTCAGATTTCCTATTCTTATAAAAAAAAAGTCCTTTTTGCTGAAGAAAAAGGCTACTTCGATGACGGGCTGAAAAAGGGTTTTCGCTTTCATTTAACCCCCGACGAAAAACTTACCGGCGGCGGTGAACGCGTCCTCGGCATGAACCGCCGGGGCCATCGCCTTCAGCTCTATAACAAGGCCAGCTACGGCTACGAGACCCGGGCCGAGCTGATGTACTACTCCCTGCCCGTCGTCATTTCCTCCAAAAAATACATGGTCGTTTTTGACAATGGCGCCAGTGGTTACCTGGATC
>JBFIJS010000555.1:0-3564 GCA_041600595.1 Saprospiraceae bacterium
GTCAAATAAGTAGTCCGAATAAATTAAGAACGATGATCGGATGCAGAGAAAAGCAAGTACCGTTCTTTTATTTCGTTTATTATTTTTTGTCCAATATCCCTTTCTGCCGGACTTTTCTGCTATTGGAAAAAAATAAAGAAAGACGGACAATCCACAGAATTAAATCAATGGATTTGATTAATTCTCTGGACTGGATTTTAATACCGGCAAATAGACTGGCATACGTAAGATCCCTTTGTTTAGAAGGGTTTTCAGGCTCCACCTCCAATAATTATTGTCAACCTTCTCCGGAGCAATTTCTTCAATTTTAATTATCGGAAAAATCACTAATCATGCTGCCCGGCTTGAATTACACTTTACGGTTGGGTAGGTTTTTTTGCATAAAAATCCAACTGCATGTTTTAGAATTAAAAGCGGGATAAAACAATTTACAACACTATCAAAACAGGCTTTACGGAATCCTTTATTTTTTACCTTTTGGGATTTTAAAGAAAAAACATCGTCACTGGTCATCCATTAAAAATGCAGCCTAAAAAGGCAGTTCATGTTAACAGCATGGAAAAATTAAATTAAACGCCAATTTCTTAAGATTACTTTTTATTGAGATACAAATTAAAAACCGAGTTAATTTTTTTTTAGACAAAAACACTTTGGACAAATTTTCACTCATTCACTTTTTTCCTTCTCAAGGGACAAAACAACAGGCTGGCAGTATCCACTGCCGGCTTTTTTTATGTGTAAAAACCACCCGGAAACTAAGTGGGGGGAGTCTGGTGTCGCTACTGGTTTAAGGCAAAGAAATCGTTTCTAACCCGCACTTACGCAAAGCAGGTATATTTATAAGATTCTTTGACGGGAGCATAACACTCAATCTCTTCAACTGTCCCGATTTATTCACGATACAAATCAGTTATGTGCAAAATCAGCAGTCATCACACAGCAATAAAATAATGGCCGGGAAAGCTGAGGGCGGAAAGCTGCAGCCGGGTTCGTTACCTCGTACAGCAGCCTGCTGGATACAATATGTTTGAGTCATTTATTCTTCAATACGCATTTTAAAAAAAGATAATGAACATTGCCGCTGTAAAAAGTTGTTCTTACCTTCATGCTTTGCAAATTCATTCTTTTATCTAAACAAAACTGTAGTATGAAATTACTCTTACCAATTTCCCTTTTTCTTTGTTTTACCATACAATTATCTGCGCAACCTGCGAACGACAACTGTGCGGACGCGATCCTGATAGATGCGGGGACACCTGTTTCCTTCAGTACAATTGGTGCTACTACCGATGGGCCCTTCCATCCGGCGGCTACCACACCCTGCCCATCCAGTGCCAACGACACTTTGTGGAGTGATATCTGGTACACTTTTACGCCTGATTTTACCGGGCTTGCTGACTGGACTTTCTGCGGAACCGTTGATTACGATTCGAAGATTGCCGTGTACAATCCGGGATCAGCCTGTCCGCCAGTCAATGATGATTTGTACGTCTGCAACGACGACGGTACGGGATGCTCTGCAGCAGAGTCCAGACTTCTTTTCAACGTAACTGCCGGAGAAACCTACCTGCTTCGTGTGGGAGGATGGGGAGAAACAGCCCCCGGCGAGACTGGCTCCGGAACATTTCTTATCGAAGAATTTATGACTGCCGTGCCAAACGACTTTTGTGCACAGGCTTTGGACGTCACGCTGGGCATGGATCAACAATTTACCAATGCAGGCGCTACAACCGACGGCCCGGTTCACCTGGTCGATCCCTCGGGGTGCTTCGGTTTCGGGGATAATACCGTACAGGCAGATATTTGGTATTCTTTCACCGCTCCGTCTTCCACAACGGTGGAGTGGAGTACCTGCGACCAGATCAATTTTGATTCACGGCTGGCGGTTTATAAAGCCGGGGTAGGATGCACCCCGATGGGCGATGACCTGTATGTCTGTAACGATGATGGAGCGGGATGTAGCAATTATACTTCCCGGGTTGTTTTTGATGTGGTTCAGGGAGAGACCTACCTGTTGCGTTTGGGAGGCTGGAACGGTGACTCGGGAAGCGGAACTTTCGACCTTTTTGAGACCACGCCTCCGGTCCCGCCGGCCAACGACTTGTGTGCCAACGCTGATTCAGCCTGGATTTCCACCCCTGCCCAGTTTGATGACTTCGAAAACCCATTGCCTGGTACCACGATTAATGGAACTTTCGATGGTGGAACCTTTATTTATCCGCCCTGCCTGGGCAATCAAAGTGGTGGTGAATTCGCTACTGTCTGGTATTGGTTCAACACCTACGGTAATGAATCTGTGGACATTCACCTGATCAAGGGCGACGATGCTCAGGATGCGGCCTTTATAGTGGATATGTTTGAAGCCTGCGGAACGCCCGTGGATACCAGTGTGATCAGTGGCTCCTGCTTTATTTTGGATGAAGCCACCTTCCTGGATTTTACCACCGTCAGTAATCTGCCTGCAGAGCCAACCGTATACTGGATCCGGGTTTCTACCCGACTAACTTCCGACCTTCCCGGTGATTTCTTCCTGTTCATTGTTGGAGAAATTACAACCGGTACCAATGAGGCTTTCCCAGGGCAGGTTAAACTGTTTCCCAACCCGGCTAAAACTCAGCTCCACCTGAATTTGTCGCTGGAAGAAATGGTCGATGCGGATGTTCGTATTGTGAACACCTTGGGCCAGACGGTCATCCGGGAAAACAGAGGCCGGTTGGCAACAGGGTTTCACCAATTTGATTTTGATCTGGCTGGTTTACCTGCCGGTGTTTATTTCGTCGTGCTCGACTCGGAAAAAGGGGGAAGTACGTTGAAATTTATTAAGAACTAAAAAGATATAAATAGCTTTTACGGGCCGCTATCGGGATGGATATTCCTGGTAGCGGCTTTTGTTGAAAAATCAGGGCCAGGAGAAAAATCATGCCCCTTGTCCTTTGAGTCGGCGGATGGATTTGTGGTTTTGGAAATAGTCGGGGAGAGGTTACCTGCAACTTTTGAACAGAGAGCTTTTCAGAATATACCCGTAAAAGATTTGCCAGACATAACGTACGATTTCTTTTTTTTCAAATGCTTGTTTAATTAACATTGCACTCATTTAAAATCCATCAAACATGAGGCCCTTATTCAATTGTTCTTTCAACCTACTTTTACCATTCTTGTTGTTATTTGCCGCCTGCGGCGAAAATCCAACACCTAAATCTGAAAACCTGACAGGTATGTACGAAAAGATGACCGAAACTCCGCCCGTGGCGGCCAAGAAACCCCGGGAACTGACCAACCACGGTCATGCCCGAATCGATAATTACTACTGGCTCAACGAAAGGGAAAACCCCGAGGTGATCAGCTACCTGACTGCCGAAAATGATTATCGGGAAGCGGTAATGGCCGATTTGAAGGAAACCCAGGAAGAGCTTTTTTTGGAAATGAAAGGCCGGATCAAAGAGCAGGATGAGTCGGTTCCTTATTTCGAAAACGGATATTGGTATTATACCCGCTATGAGGAAGGTCAGGAATACCCTGTTTATTGCCGGAAAAAGGAGAAGCTGGAGGCGGCCGAGGAGGTCA
>JBFIJS010000556.1:0-3558 GCA_041600595.1 Saprospiraceae bacterium
CCGGAGCTATCGCAGCCTCCGGGACATTGGGTCAGATCATACCGCCTTCGGTTGTTTTGGTTCTTCTGGGTAGCGTGATGAGTGTTAACATTGGCGATTTATTTGCAGCCGCCCTCCTGCCCGGGCTTTTACTGGTTGGCGCTTACATTCTCTATATTCTCATTTTTGCGTGGATCAACCCAAAATATGCCCCAAGAATCCCTGCTGCAGAAATTAACGCATTCAGGGAAAAAAATTTTGGTGCAAAAGTGCTGAAAGCATTCCTGCTTCCTATGTTCTTAATACTCACTGTATTGGGGTCGATTTTTATGGGCTGGGCTACTTCTACCGAAGCCGCCGCAGTCGGGGCTTTGGGGGCTACACTACTGACAGTTGGCCAAAGGAAACTGAAATTTTCGGTGTTCAGGGTTGTCATGCAGGAAACGACCCACCTGACCTGTATGGTCTTCGTTATTTTATTGGGTGCCACTACCTTTTCCCTGGTATTTCGGGAAATGGGCGGCGACCTCTTTTTGATCAACTTTATCGAGCAATCACAATTATCGCCGGAAGGTTTTTTGTTTGTGGTAATGCTAACGATGTTCATTTCTGGTTTTTTTATTGATTTTATCGAAATAATATTCATTTTCCTTCCCGTGGTGCTTCCCATCTTCATTCGGTATGAAGTGGATCTGTTATGGCTTGGCGTTCTGATCGGGGTGAATTTGCAGACTTCGTTTTTGACCCCTCCTTTTGGTTTTTCATTGTTTTACCTGAAAGGTGTCGCTCCTCCATCAATAACCACCGGACATTTGTACCGGGGTATCATGCCTTTTGTTATTATTCAATTATTATTACTTGCTTTACTCATCTTTTATCCGGACATCATTTATGTCAGCAAAAACTTATTCTTTTCCGGAAAATAGATTCATTTGTGCAAGTAAGGATCTCTCGATACTGAGTGCGCTGCTGAAAAACAGATTTCGGGTAAATAATCGGGTTCTTGAGTCCGTAAATCCACTTCGCCGTTCTGCTGCCAGGTTTGGCAGCCGGGATAGTACGGGATTATAATTAATCGAAATTAAAAGCCATTTTTAAACACTTTTTAAAAGCTCACCAATGGATTTTTCAAACAAAAATATTTTGGTCACTGGTGGTAGCCGGGGCATCGGAAAGGCCGTATCCAAAGCTTTTGCCCGGCAAGGCGGCAAAGTCTGCATCAACTTCGCCAATGATACCGACGCGGCCCGGCAAACTATCAGAGAGTTAGATGGACAGGGGCATTTTGCAGTAAAAGCCGATCTGAGTAACCCTGTCGCAGTGCAGCAGCTCATGGAGACCCTGGAAGAAGAATTTGAATCATTGGACATCGTTGTCAACAATGCCGGCATCTATTTGCCTCATCCCATTATTGAAAGCAGTTATCAGGAATGGCAAAATGCCTGGAAAAAAACCCTGGACATTAATGTATTCAGCGTAGCCAATATCTGCTTTTTTGCAGCAAAAAGAATGAAACAGCAGGGTTTTGGTCACATTGTCAATGTCTCCTCCAGAGGTGCGTTTCGCGGCGAGCCTAAACATACTGCCTATGGTGCAAGCAAAGCTGCCCTTAATTCCCTGACACAATCATTGGCGGTTGAGCTTGGTGAATACGGCATTTCGGTGACTGCCGTCGCCCCCGGATTCGTAGAAACAGATATGACAATGAAAATTTTAACGGGTGAGTCCGGAAAGGCTATCAGAAATCAAAGCCCTATGGGAAGGGTTGCCAAACCAGAAGAGGTCGCCAACGCAATATTATTCCTGGCCTCAGAAAAAGCCTCTTTCGTCACTGGCGGAATCATTGATGTGAACGGAGCTTCCTATCTGAGAAGCTGATACGGAAAGCAGAAAACACAAGACAATACTACTCCATTTTTTCAGAGCAGCCGGACCACTCATAGAGCCCTGTTTATAAACAATGCTCAGAAAAATAACTGTATGAAACCGGAAGTCCGGTCATCAGGTATTTTCAAACATCAGGACTTCCTTGATTTCATCCACCGAAATATCCAGGTGGGAAGCATCCAGCAACACTTCTCCTTTTGAAATTAAGATAATTTGCGGGGATTCGTGGTGAACTTGAAATTGGGTAGCAACTGCGTCAGAAATGTTGCGGTGAGCAATCAAATCCAGAAAAAAGGGCATTATTTCATCCGGAGAGAAATCCCAGCTACTTTCCAGTCTGTGTTTAGCAATCGAACTGATACTGCAACGGGTACTGTGTTTAAAAATCAGGCAGGGAGTCTGGTGAGATTTTTCACTAATTTCTGTGATCTGCGAAAGCAGATTGAATGGATTCCAATTCATAAAAAGGTGTAATCAGGAAGTTGCGGGTGGCAATCGGAAGAAAAAGCAGGGATAGATTACGTCCAATTGCTGTGTTTTTTAAAATTAATTTATGGCGTTGATCGCTGTTTTTACAACTTTGAAATTGTTTGGACAGCCATAGCCTTTATTGCAGGAGGAGACCGACGCTGCGAAAGCAAAAAATGCTAATAATACGACGACTTGCTTAAGGGTTCTTTTTTTCATCTTACATTGAGTTTTGGACATATTTATAAATAGTTGGTTGTAGATCGAATTATCAACGAGTCGATTTACCCGATTATTACAACGTTGCTCGGAAAATTGTTGCAAAGATACCCGATTTTTATTTGGAGGTGCCAATAACAAAACTGATTTATAGATCGGATTATAGAGTTAAACTGCGTCTTACAGAAAACAAAAATTAGCGGAATAGCGCATTTAACAAAATTATCTGTTTCAAAGGCTCCACTTCACGTATTCCTAATTTTTTTAAATAATTATTGACCTAATAAAGAACATTTGTTAATCTTTGCGACTTTCCTGCCAAATTATTTTAATCAGGTTTATTTCCTTCTGAAGAGGTCTGAAAAGGCCTGACCTGACCAATCCAACGGTGCTTTTCATAGTAGATTTTATTAACATGCTTTTCAAATAATTGATGTAATGAAGAAAAAGAAAAACGTATTGTTCAAGAAATTGTTAGTCGCTAACCGAAGCGAAATTGCTATCCGTATTTTCCGGGCAGCCACGGAGTTAAGGATCCCGACAGTAGCGGTGTATACGTATGAAGACCGTTTTTCCCTGCACCGGATCAAGGCCGATGAAGCGTATCAGATCGGTGCAGATAACGACCCTTTAAAGCCTTATCTGGATATCAACGAAATCATCCGGGTCGCCAAAAAACACGGCGTGGATGCCATCCACCCGGGCTACGGTTTTTTATCAGAAAATGTAGAATTTGCCCGGCGTTGTGCGGCGGAGGGCATTACATTCATTGGCCCCAAGCCCGAGGTTATGGAGGCGCTGGGCGATAAGATGAAGGCGAAGACAGTGGCCCAAAAGGCCGGGGTTCCGTTGATCCCGGGCAGTAAAAATTTTAAATCAGAAAAAGATGTTGTCAAATGGGCTGATAAAATCGGCTACCCCGTTATCATCAAAGCTGCTGCCGGTGGCGGTGGCCGGGGCATGCGTGTCTGCCGCAGCGAAGACAGCTTGCTCAACAACTACCGG
>JBFIJS010000557.1:0-3550 GCA_041600595.1 Saprospiraceae bacterium
CAAATAGTGGAACTGGCCACCGAATTTCTTTCCCAAAAAGTATTTTCGAAAATTGAATATCGAACGCTCTTTAATATTGCCAGAATACCCTACGGCAGGTTTGACGTCAGCAAGGGGTTATTCAAAAAAGGACTTTTCCTTGAAACCAGTCAAAAGTTATTTGGAGAACATCAACTTGGGTTATTGCCAACAAAAACCCTGCTCCAGACTACAGATATTCAAACTGGAGAAGGGGTCGTACTGGAACACGGCCCTCTGGCTGAGGCCGTTTATGCATCATTGGCCATGTATCCTTTATTGCCACCTATACACTTTAATGGACGCTGGTTGGTCGATGGAGCCTTTTCTTCCCCTTTACCGGTTTTAGAAGCAGTCAAGCGAAACATGGATGTTATCATAGTGATGTGCTTTCATGAAGAACTGGTACCAGAGCCTAAAAGATTCACGGATGGCTTCTCCAATATCACGCGGGCCGTATCCCTATCACTGATTAAAAGTCAGCTTTCATTAGCCATTGATCTGCACCACCATGAAATTATTGTGATTAATGTGCCGTTCGTCAATCCCGTTGCTCTATCTGACGTAACGCTCATACCAAGCTTGCTTGACTTAGGGCAGCGGGCAGTTGATGAGAAAAAAGAGGAAATCTTACTTGCCATTAAGAATTTTCGCCCTGTAGGTTAAAATATTTTTAGCACACTTTTCCCGCCATGACGTTCAGCAAATACTAAGAACTTCTTTCCGGCATACGAACGTTCCTTTCAATTCTGCCTGCTTCAGTTAGAGACCAATGAGCAGACAGGGATATTCAACAAAAAGGTTATCGAAAACGAGTGGACAAAAGGGATAGGAGCGGCTCAAGGCTTGTGGCTATGTCCCCAGTGTTGGCCGGCGCCTTTTTGCTTGATCCTCCGGTGCTGGTTGGCGAGGTAGCTGTTTTGGGCGGTGCTGCGGCGGGTCCGCTGTTCGATGATGCGGAAGGCCCGCTCGATGGCATCATACAGGGCGGCGTCCCGGGTGGTGAACAGGTGGGCGGTAGTGGTGGATTCTTCGGGAGCGGATAGTTCGAAGCGGATGAGCCCGTCGCCGGGGCTGTGGGAGTTGGGCCGGTTTTTCGGGGGTGTTTTTTTGAAGGTCTGGATTTGGATCTGGCAGGTGTCGAGCCAGGAGAGGATGTTGTCGGGGTCTTTGAAATGGGTGCGCCACGCTTCCCGGTGGGTTTCCCGGAAGTGCGCCACAGCGGCAGCGACGGCAGCGGGGTAGAGCTGCTTTAGTTTGAGCCAGTAATTGTACAGATTCATTGAAATATGTTGGAACAGGCAGGTTCCGGGTGGAGGCGCAAGGTAGGGGGATTGCTGGGAAAAGGCAAGGGCCCGGGCGGAAATAAAGAAGCCGGCACCGAATGCTCGGCGCCGGCTATTTAACCCCAAAAAACCAAATCTTGGATCGCCGGGGCGATGGTTTTTTTGTTTGGTTGGGGGTGTGGTGGTGCGGGAGGGCTGCGCCAGTGGGCTTTTTTGACATATCTTTTCCGGATCGGCAGGAGCGGCACAGGACACAGTCCTGCGCCAGCGGGTGGCGGCAATTTTGATTCTACTCTTTTCTTTTTTGATTTATTTGATGACCAGTTTCCTTCCCTTTTTCCCGATTTTCACCCAATAGACCCCGGCAGCCAATTTCGGCAATTCAACATCCATCCTGTTCCTCAAAATCCCCCTGTACCTGAAAACCAGTTGCCCGATTGAGTTGTAAACCTCCAATGTTCCCGTTTCAGCAATCGAGGTCGGAAAATCTATTGTAAATTCTCCTCTTGCTGGGTTCGGGTAAATCAGGAACCCGTTATCCAGTTCGCTTTCAGTATCCTGAATGCAGGCAAGTTGTGAACCCAAAAGCCCGGGGCGAAAAACCTCAATCGTGGCCAACATCCTATCCATCTGCCCCTGCGTGAACATCACCATGCAGCCGTCGTCCACATAGTCCATGAAATTCATGAACATGTCGCTGCTCCCACATGATGTTTGTGGATGTGCGGGGCAGCCTTCGTAAGCATGTTGTTGGAATGGCGTGTCCGGCACCCCGTCGTCCGTATCGCAATTGGAATTGCCGTCCCATGTGTGGTTCAGGCCGAGATAATGACCGACCTCGTGCACGGCGACCCGGCCGAGGTCATATCTCCGGGAATTGTTCTCGCCAAAATATTTCGGGTGGACGACAATCCCCTGCTTCCCCGCTTCCACCTGTCCGGGGTAAGTCCCAAAACCAGTGATAAATCCCCCCGTATTGGCGACCCAGATGTTCAGGTACCTGTTCGTGTCCCAAGCATCGCTGCCGCCGAGAACGGAAAAGAACAGTCCGTCCTTTATACCGAATGATTCCAAATCCGTTTTTACCCGGACAATGCCAGATGTCGGCATCCCTTGCGGGTCTTCGGCGGCAAGGCAGAAGCGGATGCCCTTTTGGGCGGTGAACGGCCGGAACTCGGACGGCACATCCCCCAAGTCTTCATTTTTACCATTGAAATCACGGTTCAGGGCTTCGATTTGGGAAAGGATGGCCGGGTCGCCCACGTTCTCTTCGGGGCTGTTCCATACTACATGGACAACAACGGGAATGGTTGTTTCACTTCGAAAGGTGATGCTGTTCCCATTGTCCCTGACGGCTTCTTCAAGGGCTTGGTTAACCTCAGAGAGCCTCTGAAAAACAGAAGCATCCAAAGTAGCCTGTTTTTCCAATATCCACCGGAAACCACAATCAGGGTTTTGGGCAAAAAACAGTTGGGGGAAAGCCAATAGGCAGAAGCCCCGGGCCAAAAATATGTTCCGCATTTTCATTGAGGTTCGTTTTTGTTAAAATGGGATGCTCAGCGCAAAATGACGACATCCCCTTTTTCAATCCGCCGTTCCGGTACGCCGTTCCTGACCACCTCATACTCCAGAAACCATGCGTACACCCCATTGGGCAATGGTTTCCCACGGGCAGTCCCGTCCCACTTCACATCCCCGCCCCCGGTTGCGGAATAGACTTGCCCGCCCCACCGGTCGAAGACCTCGAACCTTTTTATTTGGTATTCGAAATCGCAGCCTACAAAGACCTCAAGGAAATCGTTGGTGCCGTTCCCGTTGGGCGAAAAGGCGTTTGGCACAAAGACGTTGCAGGAACATTCCTCCACCCCCACGTTGGCCGTGAAAACGGATTCCCCGCAGCCG
The DNA here is from genome assembly GCA_041600595.1 of Saprospiraceae bacterium. Classification (GTDB taxonomy): domain Bacteria; phylum Bacteroidota; class Bacteroidia; order Chitinophagales; family Saprospiraceae; genus UBA6168. The sequence continues at coordinate 3,207 of JBFIJS010000557.1, forward strand.
TTCGTCACGGAAACGGAGTAGGTGCCGGGCGCAGCCACCGTGATGCCGCTGCCCGTTGAGCCGTCCGACCAGAGATAGCTGCCGGGAAGTGGGGCAGAGAGGGTTAGGGCCACGTCATCACATACGAGGGTGTCCGGTGGGAAGGCACCGGTGTCCCTTGTATCCAGCACCAGCACCGTGTCCCGGAGGGTGCAGCTTTCCATGAAGGCCTCAACGGTGTACGGCCCGGGTTTCGACACGGTGATGACGGAGTCCGTTTCGCCCGTGCTCCACAGGTAGGTGGCGTTGAGGAAGCCCGCATTGAGTTCTTCGGGCATGCCGCCGCACAGCAGCAGCGTGTCGGG
>JBFIJS010000558.1:0-3538 GCA_041600595.1 Saprospiraceae bacterium
GGCAAAAGCATTGGCTCCGACGATGGCTGTATTGGGTTGCACCACAACTCGCATTTTATGAGAGACCAGCTGGCTGATGGGGTTCAGCAGCGTGGTAGTGATGCCGGTGGTGAAGCCCAGGTCGGCGTGTTGACGCATGATCATCACGCATTCTTCCAGCGAGGTGTTGCCGGCCCGCTCTCCGATGCCATTGATGGTACATTCGATTTGCCGTGCGCCATTGATGACACCGGCAATGGAATTAGCGGTCGCCAGTCCCAGATCGTTGTGACAATGGGTACTCAGGATCGCCTTGTCCATGCCTTTCACATTTTCGTACAAATATTTGATTTTAGCGCCGTATTGTTCCGGCAGACAATACCCTGTGGTGTCCGGAATATTCAGCACGGTGGCGCCAACTTTGATGACAGCCTCCAGGACGCGGGCAAGAAATTCGTTGTCGGCCCGTCCGGCATCTTCCGCATAGAATTCGACGTCTTCTACGAAGGTTTTGGCCAATTTAACGGCTCCGACGGCCCGCTCGATGATGTCTTCGGGGGTGGTCCGCAGTTTGTGTTTGATGTGCATTTCAGAAACGCCGATGCCCGTGTGGATACGGGCACGTTTGGCCACTTTCAGTGCTTCACCGGCCACGTTGATATCGTTGACGACGGCCCGGGTCAGGCCGCAGATAATAGGCTCGCTGACAGCCAGGGCGACGGCCTGTACCGCTTTAAAGTCGCCGGGGCTGGAAACCGGGAAACCGGCCTCAATGACATCGACACCGAGTTCTTCCAGTGCGATAGCAATTTCTACTTTCTGGGGAGTGTTGAGCTTACAACCGGGGACTTGCTCGCCGTCCCGGAGCGTGGTGTCGAAAATTTGAATCCGTCCTGCCATTAGTTTGAGTATTTTATTAAATAAATTTGTCGAATCGTGTAATACTGACACAAAGAACTAATTTTGTAACCTCACCACCTAATCAAAAAAATTTGGTACTACAACATCCAACCGTCCGTCTTTTTACCGTAATTCATTCTTTTTCAAACAGTTAGTGTAAATAAAACTACGATGCCCAAACAGCAGACAGATCATTTGATACAGCTTATCCGCACCCTGACCCCATCGGAAAAAAGGCACTTCCGGCTGTTTGCCAAACGTAACCAAAGTACCGGCGATATGCTCTTTCTGCAACTGTTTGATCTGCTGGACAAAAAGACCGTTTACGACGAGGAATATCTCCTGGAAAAAATACCGGGGTTGAAAAAGGGGCAGCTGGCCAATCAAAAGGCACATTTAATGCGGCAGTTACTGACCAGTTTGCGCTTGCTGGCCCAAAAACGCAGCGAAGGCATTCAGATTCGGGAGACCATTGATTTTGCCCGGGTGCTGTACGATAAAGGTCTGTACAACCAGTCGCTCGAACTCTTGCAGAAAGCCAAAGAACGGGCTTTGGCCAATCAAATGTCTGCCCTGGCTATGGAAGCCCTGGAGTTTGAAAAATTGATCGAGGGACAGTACATCACCCGGAGCCTGGAAGGCCGTGCCGAAGCGCTTGCCCGGCAAACCAATGACCTGAACCGCAGGCTCGTACACACCGGCGACTTTTCTAACTTGTCGATCAAAATGTATGGTCTGTACCTCAAAAATGGCTTTGCCCGAAATGAGGCCGATTCCGATGCCGCCAAAGCTTATTACCGCGAAAACCGCCCGCCGCACCCGTATGCCGATCTCGATTTTTTGGGAAAAATATTTTACTGCCAGTCGCAGGTCTGGCTGTATTACATCTGCCAGGAGTTCATTTCCTGTTTCCGATATTCTCAGCGCTGGATCAATCTTTTCGAAGAAACCCCCCGCATGAAATCACTGTATGCCCCACTCTACCTGAAAGGACTCCACAATCAGTTGTTTTCGCTCTTTCATAACCTTCACTACGAGCGTTTTCTGGAGGCACTCCATTTTTACGAAAAATTACCCGCCGGGCTTTCTTTCAAACACGACCCGAACGTGGAAGGGCTTTACCATATGTACCGGTTCATCCACCTGATCAACAAGCACTACCTGGAAGGTACCTTTTCCGAAGGAGTGGTGCTGATTCCCGAACTGGTCCGGCTTATCGAATCCAACCCTTACAACTGGGACAACTACCGCATTATGGTATTTTATTATCGCATTGCCTGCCTCTACTTCGGAGCTGAAGACTACGATTATGCACTAACTTTTTTAAATAAAATCATCAACAAGAAAGTAACCAGTTACCGCAGCGACATTCAGTGTTTCGCCCGTATTCTGGCATTATTGGCACATTTTGAGCTTGGCAACCGGGCGCTCGTAGAATACCAGATCAAGTCCGTTTACCGGTTCTTGCTGCATGTGGAGGAATTACAGGCCGTGCAAAAAGCCATTTTTCACTTTTTGCGCCAAACTCAAAAGACAGCACCATCAGAAGTGTTAAGCGAGTTTAAAACCCTGCACAAGATTTTGTTACCGTTGCAAAAAACACCCTACGAAAGCCGGCCGTTTTTGTATTTGGATATTATTTCCTGGCTGGAAGGAAAGATGGAGGGGACGACCATTCAAACTGTGATCCGACGCAAGTTTCTGGAGCGAATCGAAAAGAGCCGATAGATTTCGGACGTTGAAAGCCGATTTATTTATCTTTGTCAAAATCAAAAACACATGCGATACCTTGATCCTAAAAACGACCTTACTTTTAAAAAGGTATTTGGCACCAGGCCACATTTGTTGAAGAGCCTCCTTAATGCACTGCTACCCCTACCCGAAGGTGAGCAAGTGGAAAAAATCGAATACCTTCCCTCTGAACTGGTTCCGGAAATCCCGGGTCTTAAAAACACGATTGTCGATGTCCGATGTACCGATAACAACGGCAGGCAATTTATAGTAGAAATGCAAATGCTCTGGACCAATGCGTTCAAGCATCGGGTTCTTTTTAATGCGTCCAAAGCTTACGTTCGCCAGATAGGAAAAGGCGTTGAGTACAAAGGTTTGCAGCCCGTTTATGCTCTGAGTCTGGTGAATGAAATATTTGAGCCCAACGAACCGGAAAAGTTTTATCACCATTACGCTATTGTGCACACCGAAATACCCAAAAGGCGTCTGGATGGGCTGGAATTCATTTTTGTCGAACTACCCAAGTTCAAACCTCAAACTATTTCGGAAAAAAAACTAGCAGTACTTTGGCTCCGGTTCCTGACGGAAATTCAGGATGGTACCGACGCTATTCCCGAAGACTTTTTACAAAATGAACTGATCAAAGAAGCCGTTGAAATCTTACAGGAGTCCTCCCTCTCGACCCAAGAATTGGAAACTTACGATAAGTACTGGGACATCATACGAACCGAAAGAGCCATCAAAGCTGACTCGGAAGAAAAAGGATGGAAAAGAGGTATGGAAAAAGGCTTGAAAGAAGGTTTAGAGTTGGGAATGGAAAAAGGAATGGAAAAAGGAATGGAAAAAGGAATGGATTTGGGTATGCAAATGACCCTCCAGATGATTCAACTTTTCAACGAAGGCAATTCAATTGATGACATCCAACATA
>JBFIJS010000559.1:0-3534 GCA_041600595.1 Saprospiraceae bacterium
TACAACTGCCTATCTGGAGGAATTAATTCAGGAGAATAAGAAAAGTACACCGATGAATCTGGTTTTTAATGCGATTAAAACCACCCACCAGATTTACAAGGAGACCGGTTTTGAGCCGGTCAATCCGCTTTTAGTCCGAATCAAGGTGAGGCTGTCACCGGAGGTTAAAGTTTCTTACGGTGTACAAATGACGGAGTAGAGATAGGTTCGGGGTCGGTATTTGATTCTGAATCTGTTGACTGTTACACTAAGAAAGCATAAAGCATTGATTTATAAATTGTTGCAAAACTGCAATACCAAAGCAAGATCGGGATTTCGCTGCACTCAGACTGCCTGCTTATTACTGCCGACTGCTTAATTGCTGCACAATCCAACATTTTTGTTTTCTTTAGCCAAAATCTGCTTTAAAAAAACACCCGCTGAATCATCGGTTGGAGTAATAAAAATGAAACGACCCGGTCAGCAGCTGCGAACGGACAACCGAAAAAATCATGTTCTTATGAAGTTTCTCTCATTCATTTTATCCCTAACTGCTACGCTGGGGCTGATCTATATGCTCAACGCTCCTGTGAACCTGGGCGGAGCGGACGGAAAAACAATTCCACCACCGGGCAGTTTTTTCAGCCCTTTTACTGGTTTTTGGCAAAATGCCGAACCCATTGGCGGCGCTTTGTTACCGGATTTCGAAATACCAGAAATGAAGAACAGGGTTACCGTACATTTTGATGAGAGAATGGTTCCACACATTTTTGCCGAAAATATGGAGGATGCTGTATTTGCCCAGGGCTATGTGGAAGCGGCCATGCGCTTGTGGCAAATGGACATGATTACCCGCCTCAGCAGTGGTAGATTATCAGAAGTACTGGGAAAAGACCAACTTGGAACCGATCAGCTCATGCGACGCCGGGGTATGTTATTTGCCGCGAAAAACTCAGAAAAGGCATGGCGGGAATCACCCGAAACGCTTGTTTTGCTGAACGCTTACCAGCGGGGAATCAATGCCTGGATCGATCAACTACAACCAAAGGATTATCCGCTTGAATTCAAATTATTAAACTATCAGCCCGAGCGCTGGTCGCTGCTAAAAACGGCACTTGTCCGACAATACATGAACCTGACCCTGAACTTTCGGGAAGATGATGTCGAAGCGACCAACGCTCTTCAGACATTTGGTCCGGAGGTCTTTCAAAAGCTGTTTCCCGAAAAAAATCCTAAGCAAACCCCGATCATTCCACCCGGCACCAGATGGGATTTTGAGCCGGTAAAAATCCAACCGAAAAAGGTTCCGAATGAGGCCATCGGACTCATTCCAAATCCAGTAGAAAAAGGAAGCAACGAACTGGTTGGCAGCAACAACTGGGCAGTTGCCGGCTCCAAAACCAAATCCGGTAAACCCATCCTCTGCAATGACCCGCATTTGCAACTTACCCTGCCCGCTATTTGGTTCGAAGTGCAGTTGAATGTACCAGAAACCAATGTCTATGGCGTATCCATCCCCGGCCTGCCAGGCGTGATCATTGGATTTAATGAAAACATTGCCTGGGGAGTGACCAATGTTGGTGTGGATGTGGCGGATTGGTACAAAATCGAATGGGCAAATGCCGGAAAAACAGCCTATATGCTGGATGGGCAGGCGAGAGAAGTTCGACAGGTTGTCGAACAATTTCATGTTAAAGGACTGGACAGCCCGGTCTACGATACAGTCAAATGGACTTTTTGGGGACCGGTGGTGTACGAGTCGGAGAAAAGTGACTGGAAGGATCTGGCATTGCGCTGGCTGCCACACGACGAACCTCTGCCAAACGATATTGCCTCATTTTCGGGTTTGAACATGGGAAAGAATTACCAGGATTACCGGCAGGCCCTCAGCAAATACACCTATCCGGCCCAGAACTTTGTTTTTGCGGATAAGCATGGGGACATTTCAATCACCGTCAACGGGCGTTTTCCTTTAAAGTCGCCGGGACAAGGTCCATTTGTCCAATCCGGAAACACAACCGATAATGCATGGCCTGGATTTATTCCGATGGAACAGGTGCCCACGGTTAAAAACCCGCCTCAGGGATTCGTTTCCTCAGCCAACCAACGATCAACAGATGACACCTACCCCTACTATTACAATTCTGCCGGATTTGATGACTACCGGGGAAGGGTACTGAACGACGCACTCACACAAATGGACAGCATCAGTACGGAAGAAATGATGGCCCTGCAGTTATTTAATTACAGTATCCACGCTGAGGAAGGACTGAGGGCAATGGTCGGTGTGCTGGACGAGCGACAGCTAACCGACCGGGAATTAAGAATTTTGCAGAAAATGAAAGCGTGGGATTTTTCCTTTGATAAAGACCGGGTTGAGCCGGTGATATTTCATGTGTGGTGGGAAAATTATTACAAATCAGTTTTTGATGAGATCATGGCATTTGAAGGCTCGCTGCCCATGTTACAACCCAAGCCCTGGCGGCTCATTGAAATGACAGAAAAAATACCCGGCGATGCTTTCTTCGACAACCAATCTACCCCGGGCGTTGAAACAGCAGGAGATATCGCCCTCCTGTCATTTCGGGAATCTTGTCGCTCCTTGGCTGATGACCTCTTAAACCCGGACTTTAATTGGGCTAATTATAAAAAAACGTCCATTCTGCACCTGACGAAAATACCCGCTTTTTCTCGGTTAAACCTGGATGTGGGTGGCTACCGGCAAGCCCCCAACGCCATTTCAGAGCTACACGGGCCGTCCTGGAGAATGGTCGTGGAATTGGGGGAAGAAGTCAAGGCCTGGGGCGTTTTCCCGGGCGGCCAATCCGGCAACCCCGGCAGTAAATTTTATGATATCGATGTGGATACCTGGCAGGCCGGCCAGTACAACCGCCTTTTTTTCATGAAGGACGGCTATGATACCCGTCAGAAGGTAGCCTACTCCATGACCATCAATTAAATAGTTGACAAAGAACTTCGCACAAAGAAGTCTATCGGATCGATCAGGGAACACCATTTACTCCCGGCAATTTAAAAGCCTTATTTCTCATCAATAAATGGCTTTTTTAAAAACCAATACCAACATCAACCTATGCTCAAAGCTTTATTACAAATAATTCTTACCATCATTGCCGGCTACGCTGCCCAATTGTATTTACCATTTTGGTCGATGGCACTGGCGGCTTTTTTCGTAGCTGTTTTTTTCAGGTATAAACTGGGACTGGCAAGTTTTTTCGCTGGTTTCCTGGCAGCTTTTTTCCTTTGGTGCGCTTACGCCTATACGCTGGACTCCGAGAACGGTGCGATACTGTCCTCTAAACTGGAAGAACTATTTAAACTGAACAGGACCTACCTGCCATATGTCTCCGGACTAATTGGGGGGCTCTTAGGTGGGTTCGGTGCCCTGACCGGCACCACGTTGAGGCGGTTGTTTGGCTGATTCGGGTAGGTTTTTTTGAAACCCGTAAGGACAATGCCGACAGCCGTTCTGGCAACAGAATCCTTTATCCAGGTGGTATTTTTCGGTAAATACATAGAGGCCATTCTCGATGTAAA
>JBFIJS010000560.1:0-3526 GCA_041600595.1 Saprospiraceae bacterium
GGGCCGGCCACTGGCCGATCCCGGGTTCAGCTACGACCTGCAGCGGCCGTTACAACGGGTGGCCCACCACCTGCTCAAGGTAAAGGGCCACGCCCTCACCGGCCACCTCGGCAAGTTTTCGCTGCAGTATGCCCGTCAGTTTAACCGGCGGCAGGAATTTGACGCCCACCGCCCTTTCGGCGCTCCCCCTACGGGATTTGACAATCCGGAAATCGAATTTGAAATCACCACCCACACCCTTGATGCCGCCTGGGAACACTCCCCTTTAGGCCAGCTCAGAGGTACTGTTGGTGCTCAGTGGATGCAGCAGGTCAATACTACCGACCGGGGAGGACTCATCCCCAACTACGACAACCAAACGATGGGGCTGTACTGGATCGAACGCTGGCGCAAATACCCCTCCCCGCTGGAGCTGGAAGGCGGCCTGCGCTTCGACACCCGGCAGATGAACATCGAGCGGCGGGGTTCAGAGTTGATCAACCAGCAACTGAACTTCAACAACTGGTCCGGTACTCTTGGTGCGATCTACCATTTCTCCAAACAAGTGGAAGTGCGACTGCACGCAGGATCCGGCTGGCGGGCACCCGGTGTCAATGAGCTCTACAGCGACGGCGTTCATCATGGATCTGCTTCTTACGAACTGGGCCGGGCCGACCTCCGGGCGGAAAGAGCGACCAGCGTCAACCTGACACTGGCGCTGACCATCCCTGAGGCTGGCCTCCCCGGCTCCGGCAACAGAATCGGAACCGGCCTGACTGCCAATCTGGCTTTGTATCACAACAGGGTTGACGATTTCATCTTCCTCGAACCACAGGCAAACCCGGTGCTGACAATCCGGGGCGCATTTCCTGCTTTCGAATATGCCCAGACCGACGCCCGCCTGCGGGGCCTGGACTGGCAGGCAGAATGGAAACCCCTGCCCTGGCTTGGCCTGGGCTCGGGTGTGGCCATCCTCCGGGCAAAAAATTTGCAGACAGACGACTGGCTGATCTTCATGCCCGCCGACCGGTACCGGCATAGTGTGGCCGTTTATTTTCCTGCAAATAACAAGTCCGGATGGTCGGGCACCTACCTGAAAGGAGTGATGGAAAATGTGGCCCGGCAAACCCGCTACCCCGCCGGACAGGACTACACCGACCCGCCGGCGGCTTTCTCCCTCTTCGACCTGGAAGGGGGTACTCAGCTGCACTGGAACGGCCACCAGGCACTGCATCTTGGATTGACCCTGCAAAACCTTTTCAACACCTCCTACCGAAGCTATCTCAACCGCCTCCGCTATTTCGCAGCCGAGCCCGGAAGAAATATTTCGGTACGATTAAAACTCATTTTTTAAACTCATCTTTCCTGGATAATTGTCGGACCTGCCCTTCGGTTATCCAGTTGCTAAAAACCTCTTACATCATGAAAATCACAAACCATATTTTCTTCTTTGCCCTGCTCCTCACTGTTGTGACCTTTACCGCCTGCGACGACGATGAGGGTGTCGATATCACCGAGCAGGAGTTGATCACCACCGTTACGATGATCCTTACGCCTGACCAGACCACCGAGACCATTTCCTTTTCGATCCGGGACACCGACGGCCCGGGCGGTAATGCACCGATGGTGGACACCTTACAGCTGGCTGCCAACCTGACTTATTTCTTCTCCCTCGAGTTCCTCGACGAAAGCGACATGACCGATGTGGAAGATATTACGGCAGAAGTACGAACCGAGTCCGACGAGCATTTGGTCTGCTATTCGGCTTCCGGTGCAGCCATCGTCCCTACTATCACAGATACGGACGGAGACGGGAACCCGCTGGGCCTGACCGGTACTTTTACAACCGGAAACGCCGGCACCGACAGCCTGACCGTCCGGCTTAAGCACCAGCCCGACAAATCGGCCACAGACCCTTGTGCAACGGGCGAAACGGACGTAGAAGTCACCTTCCCGGTAGTGGTTCAATAAACCCTTTTCCACAGAACGGATAATAATTTTAAAAACAGGGAACCCGGATATTGGCTCTGCCAGGCATCCGGGTTTTCTTTTTTTGCACCATTGATCCTCTGCCGGCAAAAGCTCCTTGCATTCGCCCAACAATCTTTACCTTGCACCCCGTTTATTACCCCGGCATCCGGCGGCAGGGCGGCATCTGCCGTTGCAACCGCCGCCTGCCGTCCACTGCTTATCACTTGCCATGCAAAAAAACTGGTTCGAAATAGCGAGTATTGCTGCCGTATTATTAGGGATTGCCTTTGGTATTGTACTACCCGATTTTCACGTGTATTTTAAATTTCTGGGGGAAATATTCCTGACCTTGCTGAAGGTCTTGATTTTACCGATCATTTTAGTTTCGCTTTTTTTAGCTATCGCTAAATTGCCCTCCCTGGACACCCTTCGGAAATTGGGGACCAAAACTTTTATTTATTATTTATCCACGACTGCGCTGGCAGTCATGACGGGCCTTATCATGGCCAATATTTTTATTTTTTCGGGAAATGTCGAAGTCGCCACCACCGACACCGCCAACACCGATTTTAGTTTGATCAAAAAAATATTCCCCAGCAATATTTTTGCTTCCCTCGCCAACGGTGAAATCCTGCACATCGTTGTATTCGCCATCATGTTGGGTATGGCCGTCACCACGATGGCGGAGACGAAAAAGAACCAATTGGTTGAACTGGCTGACACCGTGTACGAAGCCATCATTATTTTGGTAGGCTGGATCTTAAAAATGGCGCCGCTTGGCATTTTCAGTCTGGTTTGGACGACTGCCGCTGGCTTTGACCAGGCTATGTTTTCGAGCCTCACCAGCTTTTTTATTGCCGTTGCGATTGGGCTGTTTATTCATTCTTTTATATCGTTGCCGCTTATTTTAAAAATATTTGGGAAATACAGTCCGTGGACTTTTTTCCTGGAAGCCAAACAGGCATTGGTGGTGGCCTTTTCCACGGCATCGAGTTCGGCAACATTGCCGGTTTCAACGAAGGTCCTGGAAGAAAGCGGCGTCAGTAAACAGGCGACCAATTTTGTCTTGCCGCTCGGTGCTACCCTCAACATGGATGGCTCGGCCTTGTATCAGGCATTATTGGCGATGCTTTTTGTCACCATGGCGGGCATGCATATTTCTTTCGACCAACAGTTGTTGATTTTTATTTTCGTGATTTTATCATCATCCGGCACCGCAGGTATTCCTTCCGGCGGAATTATTATGATGACTATGGTCATTAATTTACTGGGGCTCGAAAATGGCGATTATTATTTAGGTTTATATATCATGGTCGATCGTTTTTGGGACTATCCAACCACCATGATTAATGTATGGGGAGACTTGATCGGAACCAAAACCATTGATTATCAAATAAGCAGGTAAACTCACCGGGTTTATTTATTTTAAAACTAATGAATTTATCCGCATGTTTCGATCTGCAAACCGGAAGGACCATCTAAATTTTATTTAAAAAATAATCCGGAAAAATTTATTCCCGGACATTCGTCACTAATTGCTATGTAACAAAAGTTTCTTTAAAATTTTACTGAGACA
>JBFIJS010000561.1:0-3520 GCA_041600595.1 Saprospiraceae bacterium
ATGCATCGGGACGACGCCGCCCCTTAAAATCCCTTTGGGCCGAGCAGTTGGCTGCCTCAATGATAAGGTGAAATTTCCGGCCCACATGAATCAGTGAAAAATTAAAGAAACTTTTGTTACACGGTATTCAATTGACTACAGACAAAACTCGCCGGAGGATTGTTCCTTCCCGGAGTAGCTGACAAAACCAATGGTCGGAACTATTTGATGGAAATCCAGGTCGCTTTCGCAAAAGCACAAACCTCCTGCTGATCGTTGTAGATGGCCGTTCCTGTGTATGTTTTTCGCCCCTCACTGCCGATGACCCAACCCAGTACGACATGCTGCTCCCCGACTTTGACCGTTTTGACCTGCTTCACTGCGATCCTTCCCAGTACAACCACCTGATCGTGATCGATCAAAGCCCAGGCTCCGGGGCAGTCGAGTGCCGCCCAGATGAACTCCGTTTTCACCAGGCCATTTTGATCGCCCAATGCGGCATAAGGCACCCAGGGTGATGCAACGACCTGCTCCCCTACCCTGCCGGGATGGATTTTCAAGCCCTGTCCGGGCTTCCGCAAATGACCACAAACGAAGCAGTTGGGAAAGGGCGAATGCTCGTATCCGTAAAAATGCCGGGCGGCCTTTTCTGCTTCGGAAAATGAAACCGGCGGGGGAATATCGAGCGTAAAATCCTCCGCTTGCCGGGCTTCGATAACCAGTGTCTCCCCGTCGAGCAAACGGGCCGTGTCTCCTTCTACGAACAGGCGCATGGGATGATCGAGCGGCGGCGGTTTACGGAGGGTAACTTCGGCCGGAAACGGCACATTGTCGGCAACGATGCCTGCGCTGTAGCCGCCATTGCCGGATTCGGAAGGGCCGCAGAAATGATGGTCGACGGTAAGGTGGTTGATGATGAACATGAAGGAAACGGGTAGTTGATATTTGATATTTTTACTGAGCGAACGACAAATGTCAGATAATTTTTGGAAAGTACACCTCCGCCCAATACCTTCATCAGCTCTTCTCAATCAAAACCCAATACCATGAAAAATGTATTATCCCTGATTGGATTCATTTCGCTGTTATCCACCCTGCAATCACAAAACTACGAGCCCATGGCGCTGGAGGGTGCCCACTGGATTATATTCTCCATCAATGACCAGGGCTACAATCATCATGCACTTTCCATCCGGGGTGACACGGTGCTGAATGGTTTGGATTACAAAAAAATCTACCGGCAGGACATTAAAAATCAGGTGGCTTATCCGGTAGAATTGGTGCCACCCTATCAATTTGACACAACCTATTTGCAAGGATTTTTGCGGGACGACCCGGACGAACAACAGGTTTTCGGTATTTTTCTGCAAAACACCCTGGAATGCCCGCCCATGACCGATCAACTACTCTATGACTTTTCGCTGCAAGCGGGCGACACCATCAATGGCTGCCTGAATATCCTGCCTTTCCACGACCCGTCCGTTGTCGATTCAACCGTTGTTGAGTTCCTTTGGGAAAAAGACCGAAAGGTTCTCTATGCCAACGAATCAACCGACTTGCTGATCGAAGGAGTGGGCACGATGCTCGGTCCTTTTACCTCCATTATTGGAGAGGTGCACCCCGGCTCCCCTACAGCTTTAATCGATTATTGCCGGGGGACGGATACGGAATGCGGACTGCTCTTCACCTCCAATCAGGAAACTTTCCACTACGAGCAGATCAAAGTTTTCCCTAATCCTACTAATCAATATCTTACCATCGAACTACCCGACGGACTGACATTTCCTCTTCGGCTTCGTGTCACCAATACGTTGGGAGCCTTAGTTTTAGACAAAACAATCACGCATCCACCATCACAGGAAATCCTCACCACAAACACCTGGCACCGGGGCATATACCAGATTCTTCTCCAGCATAAAGAAGGCGTTTTGACAGAGCAGTTTGTGAAAAATTAAGCCCCGCTGTCCTGAAAGCAACCCGGTCGTTTGGCCCGATTTGAACGTCGCCGCTCATTCTGCCAAATTGACATTTTTTGCTGAAAATCTTTCATGAAAAATTTTCCTGAACCCCCGGTTGGCACAGCCCTTGAGGAAATCTTCAATGTTGAAAAGTAGGTCTGCAACCGAAATTATTTCAGTTTCTCAATTTATTGTTTAACTAAAAAATCTAGGTTATCATGATGCTCATCAAACGTAATCCAACCAATCCCGCAACGCTTCCAAAGCTGTTTGACGACCTGATGTCAAAAAATTTCCAACCATTGGATGCGTTCCAACTTACCAGAAACGGGGGCACTGTTCCCGCCGCCAACATCCTCGAAAACAACGAGGCCTTCATTGTGGAAATGGTGATTCCCGGCGTAGAGAAAAAAGATGTACAAGTACAACTCGACCACGAAACCCTGCGCATTAAGATGGAACAAAAGCCGGACAAAAAACTTCCTGAAGATGTCCGGTTTGTACACCGGGAATTTCACTACGGCAACTTCGAACGCAGTTTTTACCTGCCGGAAAAAACGGTGGACTCCAATGGCATTCAAGCCAAATTCAACAATGGTATTTTACGTGTTTTCTTACCCAAAAAGGACGAGGCAAGAAAGTCTCCTGCCCGTATGATCCCTGTCAGCTGACAGCTGAAAAATCAACTTTAAACAAGTCTTCAAAAAATACCGGGCGGACGCTGTCGTCCGTCTACCGGTAGTATTACCTGTTATTTTTAAATCAATTTTATTTCTCTTTAAAACATTTTAAATCATGAGCAAAGTATCTTTTAAACCGATCAATGACCGGGTGGTCATCAAGCCTTCACCCGCAGAAGAAGTAACCAAAGGGGGCATCATCATCCCCGATACGGCTAAAGAAAAACCGCAACGAGGAGAAGTTATCGCCGTTGGGCCGGGCAAAGATGGCCACCAACTGACGGTAAAAACCGGGGACGTGGTCCTCTACGGAAAATACGCCGGACAGGAAATGAAGTACAACGGTGATGATTACCTCATCATGCGGGAAGACGACATCCTCACCATCCTGTCGGACAACTGATCACCACGGCAGGCTCTTTAACACCCTGACAATCAATTAACAAGAGTTATTTTTCTAACCGAATTCTAAAAAAAAGTAAAAACTGGCCGCTGTGGGTACCCCCATCAGGTTCGACAGTCGCCAGCCAAACAACTACCAAAAATCATGGCAGCTAAAGAAATCAAACTGAACAGTAAAGCACAGGAAAGTATCAAAGCCGGCATCGACAAATTAACCAATGCCGTGAAAGTAACCCTGGGCCCTAAAGGCCGAAACGTCATCATTCAGAAAAGCTTCGGCGCACCTCATATCACCAAAGACGGGGTGACGGTGGCAAAAGAAATTGAACTGGAAGACCCGCTCGAAAACATGGGAGCACAAATGGTCAAAGAGGTAGCTTCGAAAACCGCCGACGCTGCCGGTGATGGCACCACCACCGCTACCGTGCTGGCCCAGGCGATGGTCAGTGCCGGATTGAAAAACGTAGCGGCGGGAGCCAATCCGATGGACCTCAAACGGGG
>JBFIJS010000562.1:0-3502 GCA_041600595.1 Saprospiraceae bacterium
CATTTTACCGCAAAAAAAAAACGGCGCTCCAGTGGGGCGCCGTTTCGAAATCGTTTTATACGCAAATTTCTTGCGCAATTCAATACCTGTGTAAACAGTAAGTTAAATAGCCGGAATTATTCCGGTTGAAAAATAGAGATCACAGCTTTCACTTCAGAATCTTTGGCCATCATTGGCAGCAAGCTGAACATCGAGCCGTGGGCGTAAAAATCTTCGCAAAGTGCTTCTTCGAGCACCAATAAGGCTTCCCGTTTTTTACCCATTTTAAAAAGGAAGGCACTGCGGTAGTAGAGGATTTCGGAACCGAAAGTATATTCTTCGGCCTCATCCAGCACCTGCAGGGCTTCTTCAATCCGTTGGGTGTCCATATAAAAGCGGGCGAGCCGGATCCAGTAGTCGGCCAATTCCGGTGCAATATCGGCAGCAGCTTTGAGGTGGAGTTCGGCGTCTTTGTAATTTCCGGTTTGGAAATAAGCTTCACCCAGGGCTGCAAAATAATTCTCATCGAGTTCGTTGGTGCGGATCGCCCTGAGCAGAGGACCGATCGCTTTTTTCCATTTTTTCTGAGCGGCATAGCAGGTGCCGATATGGTACATCGCCTCGTCGTTGAGGGTGTTGAAGGCCAGGGCTTGTTCGAAAAAAGTCAGCGCAACGGGATAGTTTTTCAGGTTCTCGTAACACTTACCAATTTGCAGGAAAAGGTCATCATCGGGCTCCGATCGTTCGAGCAGTTCCTGATAGCATTCCAGTGCCTTCTGGTAATTTTTTATATCCATACACACCTCTGCACAGGCCCGGTAGGCAAATTCGAAGGTGGGGTTGGTAAGGAAAGCGTATTCGTAGGCTTCGATCGCTTCCTCGTGCTGGCACAGATACTGCTGTGAAGCTCCCAAATTGTACCAGGCCAGGGAAGAATAGGGATTCCGGTTGATGATCTGCTGGTGCAGCAATACACTTTCTTTATGTTTTTTGGCTGCTTCCACACAGTACCACAATCTGGACAACGCTTCATTGTTGGTTGGATCTTCCAGCATGGCTGCTTTGAGCATGAAGAACTCCTGCTCGTATTCCTTCAGGTAATGGTAAATCAATCCCTTGTGCTCAAAGATCCGGCTCAAGGCTTGCGGGCTGGCGGTATCTTCCAGGGAATCCAGGAGCAGGAAAGCTTCCTGATGCATATCCAGTGCCGCCAGACCCTCTGCCCTCAACAGGGAAGAAGTCAGGCAGTCCGGTGCCAGCAGGTCCACTTTGTCGAGCGTGGCCAGTGCCTGCTCGGCATGACCAGCCTGCAATAAAAGCTCTGCTTTGCGCAAGTGGAATTCAAGGGAAAGGCTGTACTGGAGAATGGCGAAGTCGGTAACTTCCAGTGCCCTCTCAAACAGGTATTCACCCTCGTAATAATTGATGAGGTCCAGGTATTGACCTTCACTCGGAAAGAACACCCCTCCTTTGTCTATCATATCCTCTAATTTGGATATTAATAAAAAAACGGCTTGGCGGTCTAATGATTTTCTCTGCCTCATAGCCAGCTTGTTTAATTTGTTTGAATAATCAGGTGAAATTAACGGTAAACCTTGCAAAAGTTGCGAGTAAAGACTGAGAATTACGGAACGGTAGGATTTTGGAAGGGAACGGTATCTGATTTATAAGTTATTAGATTAGAATAATTTATGAATATTATTTATCTGTAATTGTACTTATAAAACAAATTTTAATAGATGGAAATATCGTATAGATTTTCATCCATTCCAAAGACGTTCAAACGTAGTGAAAGTCAGCACTTTACTCATTTGACCTTTAAAAATTTGTTTTTTATAAAGGTCAAAACGGTACGCACAGGTTACTTTTTACTGACGAGGAATACCCCCGAAAAGATCATCAATCCTGCTGTTACTTTCACCATAGTGAGTTCGTCTTTGCCGAGTGCCAGGGCGATGGCCGTAGCGATAACCGGCTGTAGATAAACATAGATACTTACGGTGGAAGCGCCAACAAGTTTCAAGGCGGAAGTATTCAACAAATAGGTAAGGAAAGTGGTGCAGACGAGCACATAGCCAATGGCCATCCAGATGTGGAGGGTGAAGTCGTTCATGGGCGTATTTTTAAGTTCATGGAATCCGAACGGCAACACAAAAAAGAAACCAATCGTAAAAATCCATTTTGTTACCGTGATCGGGTGGTACTTGTGCATCAGTGTTTTCACCAAAACAAAAAATGTCCCGAAGGAACAAGCATTGACGAAAATCATAATGTCTCCAAGCAGGCCACTCTTTTCATATGCAAAATTTTTGCCATAAAGTGTTAAGGCCGCCACGCCACTCATTCCCAATACAATCCCAATCAGTTTGTTACGTGTTATTTTTTCTTTCAATATAAAATAGCCCGCTATGAAGGTAGCCACGGGGATGGTGGTGGCCAGTAAAGCGGCATTGATGTGAGAGGTGAGTTTTAGCCCCCCGTTGAACAACAACTGGTTGATGACCACACCGGTCAGGGCACATAGGGCAAATAGAGGCAGGTCTTGCCGGTCAATTTTTTCTTTAATAAAAATGGCGTGAAAAAAGGAGAAGAGAATGAACCCGGTGCTGACCCGCAGCAGGGTAAGGCTGTTCGGGCTCAGGTGGTCATCGTCGAGAATGATCTTGGCGACGGTATAGTTGGCACCATAAATAAAGGCGACAATGGTCAGGTAGAGGTGGGCTTTGATGTGTGTTGGCAAGGTGTCGTGGATAAGATGGATAAGGTTCTCGATTTCCCGGCCGGATTGGGACCTCCGGACGACAACCGTCAAAGTTTACTTTAGGTATTTTTCCCGGGCCCACAAAAATAGCGGGAAGGTGCCGGCCAGCCCAAACAGCAGGGTAAAAACGATGTATTTCCAGGTGTTTTTCATGCCCAGTTTTTTGCCTTCCACGATAAGCCAGATAAAGAAAATGAGCACGGCCCACAGCAGGTCAATCGCAAAAATAGTAGAGATACGGTTGACAAACAGGGCTGTGATGGTCTCGTCCGGCTTCGTCCAGAGCAAGATGTTCTTGTTTTCGATGGTCTCCAGCAACATGAGGAGGTTGGGGGTGATGTAGCCGATGATGGCGAGGATGAGGTAAACGATGCGCATAATAAGGTGGATTGTTGAAAGTGGTTGACGTTTGCTTTAGGATTTAAATCAGAAGGTACATTTTTGCCAGTTGTCTTTCAGCCATTGCTCTTTCTCTTTGTAGTCGGGCATAGCATCTTCCACCAATGACCAAAACCGGGGCGAGTGGTTCATTTCGACCAGGTGCGCCAATTCGTGAATGATCACATAGTCGATCACATCGTCCGGGGCAAAGAGAAGACAAGTGGAGAGGTTGAGGTTGTTTTTGGTAGAACAACTGCCCCAGTTGGAACGGTTGAACTTCAGATTGACAGAGTTGACCGGTTTTTGAAAATGGAGGTGGTTCAGTTCCATCACCCTTCGGGTAATCGCCGGCTTGAAATCCTGCGCCACCAGCCGGCTCAG
>JBFIJS010000563.1:0-3500 GCA_041600595.1 Saprospiraceae bacterium
CCTGGGACCTGCCGGACGAGCGGGATATTTTCTGGCAAAAAACCATTTGGCGGGTTGTAGATGTCCGGGAAAAAATCAACTTGCCGTTCACTTACCCGGAAGCTCCGTTTTTCGATCTGCTGGCGGAACGTGCAAAGGCCGGAGAAATCACCGTATTCAGCCCCACAACCGACGACTTCTCTGTTGCCATGACAGAGGAAGAAGTTCACAACGCGCTGTTTCGGCGCGACACCGCATACATTCAGGAAGATATATACAATGGAAGCCTGCGAGTGGTAGAAACAGCCGTTTATTATGAGGATATTAAACGTTTTCGCATCAAGGAAGTATGGTATTTCGACAGCAACGATTCACAGTTGAAAGTTCGCATTCTCGGCATTGCTCCGCTGGTAGAGGTGTACGGGGAAGATGGATATTTCCGGTACGAAAAGCCTCTTTTTTGGGTGCATTATCCTTCGTGCCGGGAAGTGCTGGCGGGAGAACGGGTCTTCGCTGAGGGTAACGAAGCCGCCCGTCTGACCTGGGAGGATTTGTTTGAAATGCGAAAGTTTTCCAGCTACATCACCAAGGAAGGAAATGTTCGCAATAACCGGTTGGAAGACCTGTATGCGGGCGTCGACCGGCTGCTGGAGTCGGATAAAATCAAGCAGGCCATTTTTGACTTTGAACACGACTTGTGGGAGTATTGAGGTGGTCTGGGCATACTTTTTTGCAAAAAAAAAGCCCCCGGAACAGAACCGTTCCGGGGGCTTTATAATGTCAGAAAAGTCGATTATTCAGCATCGCCCTTTAGCTCTTCCTTGAGTTCAGCGACTTCTTCTTCGGCTTTCTTTTTCGTTTTAGCAGCCTTTTTAGTGGCTTTCTCTTTGGCCTCGGCCGCCATTTCAGTGACTTCTTCTTTCACTTCTTCAAGGGTTTCGCTGGCCTCTTCTTTGGCCTCGGCGATGTCCTCTTTCAGTTCTGCCATTTTTTTGGAAGCTTTTTCTTTGGCTTCGGCCAGGTCTTCCTTAAGCTCGGCAGCTATTTCGGTTGCCTTTTCTTTGGCATCTTCGTAGGCGTCTTCAGCCTCTTCTTTCATCTCCTCGATGGCGTCACCAATTTTGCCACCGATTACGCTGGCTGCTGCTTTTATGGTATCCATGACATCTGCAAATGATTCACCGACGGTAGCACCCACTGCATCCATAACCGATTCTTCCTTTTTATCAGTCGCAGCCTTTTTAGGCTTTGCTTTTTTCGCTTCAACAATTTCTTCTGCTGCCTTTTCAAGTTTTTCGGCTTCGTCCTGACGAGCATCTGCAGAGGCTTTTACCTCTTCTTTAATTTTAGCTTTGGCCGCTTTTTCCGCAGCTATTCTTGCTTCCTTTTCTTTTTGCGAAGCCAGTCTTTTTTCAAGATCGATTTTGGTTTCCAGCATCTCCTTCAGCTTTTCCTCTTTAGAACGTACCCGTTCTTCGATCATCTTGATTTTAGCCTGCCGGATTTGTGCTTCGAGCTGGCCGTCTGTGGTCGCAATTTTATGACTCTGGAATTCCAGGTCGTTCCGGTCGCGCTTGATGGATGATTCCATTTTGCCAATGGCATTGACCAGTCCGTCGTAGCGTCGTTTGGTGCGGAGGTATGGAGAATTGCCTTCTTCGTTGGCCCGGTCGCCAAAGCGTTTTTGCTTGATTTCTTTGAATGCGGCGTCCAGTTTTTCCCAAACCTTGTTGCGGTGTTGCCGGTTGAGTTTTGAATCCCGGAATTTTTGCTGCAATTTTTTCAACTCATCAAACATGGCTGGTAGCCGGGCGCCGTCTTTGGTCTTTTTATCGATTTCGTCCAGCGCTCCCATAAACTTATCGTGCGTTTGCTGGGATAGTTTATCAAACTCTTCGTCCATTTTGGAACGAAGCTCTTTCATTTTAGAAAAAAGGGCATTGGTGTTGTCGCGGAGCACATCGGCGTGCTCCCGGAGGAGGTTGCGCTCCTGCACCTGGCTCTGGACTTTTCCCCAAAAATCCTTCAGGTCATTCCACATGCCCTGGTCGTATTTAGAAAGTCCCTCTACTTTTTCTTTCAGCTCTTCCAATTGGTCTACATAGACTTGATGCAACTTGTTGGAAAGCACCAGGAAGTGCCATTCGGTTTGGGCCCGCTGCACGACATCGCCCCGTTCGACTTTCAGTTCGTCGGGCAGGAGGCTTTCACTCATTGAGAGTTCCCGTTCCATGTGGGTATTGGGCTCCGGGAGTTCAAAGCCTTCGCCATCACGCCATTCTTTCATCATTTTCTGGTAAAAGTCTTCGGTGGCTACCGATTCGGGGAAGGTCCAGATGTCAACTTTGTTGTCTTCCATTCTCAAGGAGACGGCAATCATCAGCTTTTCGTCCTGATCGTTGCTGCCCCAAAGTACAAGTTTCGACTTCATGTTACTGTGTATTTCGTTAAAACAAGTCAAAAGGGAAAAGTGAAAAAGTGAAGAATTGTTATTGAAGAATCAAACCCGACACTTTACTTTTTATATCTTTTTCCTTTTAATTTCAAAATTTCGGTAATGAATAAATCTTTACAGTTCAGAGAATTAAATTCGGTTATGTCTCATATCCAAGTTTACGCCAAAGAGCCCATTCAAATTAAATATTTTCCAAATTTATCAAAAAAGCCCGTTAAACGTAAATATCGCTCTTTATTCGGTTTGGCAGCCGGTCAGACGGCTTCCGTCATCTGTACCGTTTCGACGATCGATTCGAACAGTATTCTGCCATCAATATTGCCGAGTTGCTCTTCCGAGGCCCGCTCGGGGTGAGGCATTATTCCAAAAACATTTCGTCCGGCATTGCAAATGCCGGCGATATTTCTGCTCGACCCGTTTGGATTGGCTTCGGCAGTAATGGCTCCGGTTTCGGTACAATATTTAAAAAGTACCTGGTCGTTTTCCTCCAGTTCGTCCAGTATGGCGGCATCGGCATCATAGCGGCCGCTGGCGTGGGCGACCGGGATTTTCAGCGGTATTTCCAAATCTAAAACTTTGGAAGTAATGGCCGTTCTTCTGGTCATGGGCGACAGGAAAACGTTTTTGCAAACGAACCGCTGATGGTTGTTTTCGAGTAGGGTGCCGGGCAATAACCCGGTTTCGCAAAGAACTTTAAAACCATCGCCGATACCCCAAACATATCCGCCCGAGGCGGCAAACTCCGCAATTGCCGTCATGATCGGTGATTGCCTGGTAAGTTCTTCCGGTGACAGGTTGTGGTGCCAAAAACCTCCGGTCAGCAGGATACAGTCATTGTTGTCAAAATCGGGTAGCGCCGGTTCTTTGTGCCAAAGTTCTACGACCGTTTGCTTCAGCACGTTTTTCAACACGTGCTGCGTATCGTAGTCGCTGGTAGAACCAGGAAAAATGACAATTCCAAATTTCATATGACCATCCGGTAGGAAATGGGCCATCTCAGGTGTCTGAACGCTCCATTCCCGGGTTTGCAAGAGGCAGCAAAGTTAATAAAAGCACCACCTTGCAG
>JBFIJS010000564.1:0-3499 GCA_041600595.1 Saprospiraceae bacterium
CCCTTTTTGGTAAAAAGGGTCGCTCGGACGTTTCAGATCTGCCGGACGATAAGATTTTTACACTTACAGAAATAACGGCCTGATCGCTTGCATTTCGTCATTTCAAACATCATGATTGACATTCAACAACTACGGAAAGACACCCCGGGCATCGCTCACTGTACCCACCTCAACAATGCCGGGGCCAGCCTGCAACCCGCACCGGTTATTCAGGCCGTGCAGGAATACCTGCAGGAGGAAGCATTGCACGGCGGTTACGAAACGGCGGAGGCCAGGTCAAAAGACTTGCAGGATTTTTACCGAACGGGGGCCAGGCTGCTCCATACCTCGTCCGCCAACCTGGAGTTTATGAGCAGTGGCGCCACGGAGGCCTATAATAAGGCCCTCTCCTCTATCCCGCTGCAGCGAGGTGACGTCATCCTGACCACCGACGATGATTACTCTTCCAACCAGATCGCATTTTTGTTTTTGGAAAAAAAACAGGGAGTACAGATCGTCCGGGCGGCCAAGCAGCCGGAAGGCGGCGTGGACGTCAATTCGATGGAAACATTAATCAAAAAACACCACCCCAAGCTGGTGGCAGTCACCCACGTGCCCACCAATTCCGGATTGATACAGGATGTGGAAAGCATCGGGCAACTTTGCCGGGAACAAGATATCTGGTACCTCGTTGATGCCTGCCAGTCTGCCGGACAGATGCCACTGGATGTGCAGAAAATCGGTTGCGACTTTTTGAGTGCCACGCTTCGCAAATGGCTGCGCGGCCCGCGCGGCGCAGGCTTCCTCTTTACCTCCGACAAAGTGCTGCAGGCCGGTCTCGAACCCGTCTTCCCCGACCTGAGCGGTGCCACCTGGACAGAGCCCAACGCCTACACTCTTTCGGATAAGGCGACCCGTTTCGGATATTTTGAAAAAAACTACGCCCTCGTCGTCGGCAGTAAAGTGGCCATGGATTACGCCATAAATATCGGACTCGAATCAATTGCGCAGCGAGTACAAGAGCTGGCAGACTATACCCGGCAACAACTGTCCGCGTTACCCGGCTGGCGGGTATTGGACCTCGGAAAAAACAAATGCGGCATCGTCACCGCTCATTATGAAAACAAACGTCCCGTTCATTTTAATAAGGCCTTAAACGCCGCCAATATCAATGCGGGATTTGCCCGCACCTATAATGCCGTGATTGACTTCCGGGAAAAGGGGGTAGATTGGGCGATGCGGGTTTCACCTCACTATTACAATACCCGGGAGGAAATCGACCACCTGATCGCAGTGTTGCAGGAAGTTGGCGGATCGCATTGATGCGAGCCGATGATGTCCATTCCGGTCGGCTGCCTGAAAAAGCGGCACATTATTCTCTTAACAATTGATTATCTCAAACATGGCCCCACGGCTATTCATTGCTCCCCCCCGACAAATTGGCACCGATTCGATGAAGTTAATTGCAGCCCTTCGAAAGATTGGACTACTGAGTATCTCTTCCTCTGCAGGAGCACGGGGCCTGGTTTTCTGTTGCCTTCCCTTTATTGTTTTTTTTCTGACAAACACCGCCTACGGCCAACAAGAGCCACAGTTTACCAAATATATGTTCAACACCCTGACTTATAACCCGGGGTACGCCGGCAGTCGGGGTTATATGTCCATCGTAGCCCTGCACCGGGACCAATGGCTCGGCTGGGGCGACGGGGCCAACAGCGACGGACGACCGGTTACCCAAACCTTCTCCATCCATTCTCCCGTCAATAAATCGGTGGGTGTGGGCCTCAATCTGGTGAATGACCAGGCGGGTGCACATCATAATACCTTTTTAAATGTGAGCTATGCCTACCGGATCAACTTCGGCAAGGCGACCTTGTCGCTGGGACTCCAAGCCGGGGCGATGAGCTACAAAGCCGACTGGAGCAGGCTGGATTTTAAGGACGCACGCGCCATCGACAATGCCTTTAATCAAGGTAACCCCAGCAAAGTTTTACCCGATTTTGGAGCCGGTATTTTTCTTTATTCTGAGAAATTCTACGCCGGTGCTTCCCTGCCTCACCTGGCACAGTTCAATTTGCGGGAGGTCAGTGAGGCCGAACAGGAAGTGATACGCAAATGGGCCCGTAACTACCGCCATTTTTACCTGACGACCGGCGGTGTCTTTCCGATCAACGGGGAATCCCTGGTTTTCCGGCCCTCCTTATTGATCAAAACGGTTGGTTTTTTTCCGGAATTTTTCAAAAAAGGAAACCTCGTCCGGGAGATCGGTTCGCCCACCTCTTTCGATGTGGACGCCTCTTTTTTGTTTCAAAAAAAATTGTGGCTGGGTGTTTCTTTCCGGTCTGCCTTTGCTGCTTTTGTGGAACAAAATGGCAGAAAAAGCAGCTATGATTCTGTCGATGTATGGGCTGCTTTTTTACTGGAGAACGGCATCCGGATTGGCTTTGCCTATGATTATTCCCTCAACGAAATTTCCAACTATTCCGATGGTTCCTTTGAGGTCATGTTGGGGTACGATTTTTACCGGGAAGTCGAAAAAGTCAACTCTCCCCGCTATTTTTAACTCAACCCGTTTCAACCATCTCAATCCATCTCAACCCTCAACAAAATCATCGCATTTTCGTGCGGTGCCGTGACGGCATTCAAAACCCGGAATGGCAGGTCGAAAGCGGGTAATTGTTCCCGTGTTTTCACCTCAATTTTGGTTGTCCGGTGGGGCAATACCTGAATCATACCCGGACCATCGTGCAGGGTGTAGTCGCTTTCATTTAACAACAGAAATTCTACGTCACTGTCATTTCTCAGGAAGACCTGAGCGACCGACGCAGCCCCCATGTACTGCACCTTTTCCACTGACAAACAGGCATTTATCAACGGCACCAGCCATTCCTCCCTGCCGATCAGGTGATTGTTGTGCCAAACGACGGTACGTCGCTCCTGCAAGGCGACTTTGATTGAATCCACCTCCCGCAAGCCGGCAAAAACCAGCGTCACCGGCCGGTGTCCACCCTCATGGACGTGGTAGTCCCAATCGATCAGGCCATGCACATCGGAAGTACCCATGATGGTCAGGTTGTAATCGAGGGCGATCTGCAAAGCTTCGTCGGAATAGGTGAATTCGTTGACGACTTCGATGCCGTGAAGCAGGCCCTCCTGAATGAGCAATCGGTGCAGGTCCATTACCTCGGCCACCCCGTCACTTTTCTGAGCAATATAATTGGGGTGGTTCCAAAAAACGAAGGCCCCCTGGCGGTTGGCTTCCCGGAATACTTCCACCGAATCTTTGATCATCAGCCGATTGGCATCTTCGATAAAAATGGCATTGTGGTGGCCGGGTGGCATATCTCTGGTGATTTCGCTGCCCCGGATAACCAGCATATCATGCGCCCTGGCATTATCCTGCGCGATGGTAAAAGAGCGGTTGCGGTCGGGGTGTGGCAGGTCATTGCCATGCGGCTGGTATTCAAGGTGTTCGGTCAGGGAGATGGCATCCACTCCGTCTTTCAGGGCCTCCTGTACC
>JBFIJS010000565.1:0-3499 GCA_041600595.1 Saprospiraceae bacterium
GTCCATACCTTCGGAGACAAACTTCTTGTTGTCGGTATGGCCTTCGATCAGCAGGTGCAGGTTTGGGTTGTTTTTCAACGACTCAGCCAAAGCCTCTACAGATTTGCGGGCTTCCCGGCTTAAGCGTGAAGATCCACTTCTGTACTGAACGGGGCTTTCCATGGTAACATAAAGGTCGCCGTCTTTTTCCTGTATGCTCAAGCTGCTGTTGAGACCGAGCGCGGATTTGATCTCACCTTTAATCTTAGCAAGTTCAGCTTCTTTGTCGGCAAGTGATTTTTTAGCCATATCGGCAGCACTTTTTGCGGAGTCTACATCTTTGCGCAGACCTGCAATATCACTTTCAAATTTGGATTTCTGGTTTGCCATATCTGTTTCCAGACCGGTCACTTTGCCTTCCAGCATGTTTACTTTTTCATTGGCAGCGGCCAAATTGTTAGCAAGTGCTGCTTTCTCGTTTTCGAGTTCCATGAATTTTTTCTTGGAAACGCAAGAGGGAAGGGCGAGGGCTACGACCATTAAAACGGCAAGCATTCTTAATGTAGCATTCATAATCATCTTGGATAAAAAGTTTGTTTTCAGAAAAAAAATAAAAGAAAAAAAAGATCAAACGAATTATCACCTTCTTCTTTTATTTTTTATCCCTTAATTCAAATTGTTGGAAAATATTTTTAGGCACCCTGCAAAACATCAATGTCTTGACTTTCCACATAACTTAAAAAGTGGGGAGTTGCCTTTTATTTCAATGGACAAAGGTATAAATAGATACGGTAAAACTTAAAGGATAATCAATATAGTTATTTTTATTATTCGAATAAAAGCACAAATTATTGAGGTGGAAGGTTTATTTCACAACTTTATAGGTTCGGGTAACGGTCACAAAGCGCCCTCCCTCCTGTACGGAGGCATTGATAGTAAATGTACCTCCTTTTTTCACCCGGCCAACTACTTTGGCTAATTCGTCTGATATTTCCCCTTTACTGAAAGCGCTCACTTGTCGGTTTTCTTTGTCAAAAATGAACTCAATCTGATCTACCGGAAGGTCACTTCCTTCCGGACCTCTGACATAAAGCTTCCGGGAAAGGTTTTCTTCCAAAATCTCTTTACTAATAGTTGGGCCCTGCAAACGCCCCCAATAGAGGCTGTACACCTCGGCAGCATCTCTGTTTTCTGCTCTTAAAAAGAACTGAATAGGCAAATTCATCCTGACTTTGACATTTTTTCCCTGGTGTACCGCCGGCTGCCACCGCGGCATTTCCCTGATCACATCGAGTGCAGCCTCTCCGCATCCTCCGCCAATATCTTTTAAAACGACCGGATTGAGTACCTGCCCGCGTTCGTCGATAATAAAACTCACGAAAACAGTGCCTTCAATGCCGTCGTATTTGGCCTTATCAGGATAAATCAGGTAACGGGAGATAAAACGCACCATCTCCACATCGGAACACGTCCTTTTTTCATGGCTGCTGTCTCCTAAAAGCTCGCAGCCGGTGAAATACGGCATTTGTTCGGCCTTGGTGAAAACAGTATCGCAGGGCAGCGCCGAGGGGTCAAACTGGGCCGACAATGGTAGTTGCAACAGCAGCAGGTAAGCGAGGATGGCATATAATTTTCTCACAGTCCGGTTATTAGTTCTGTAAAACGAATAGAAATATTGAAGCGTCCTCGATAGATTGGTGGTGGAAAGGATAGCAAAACTATTCAAATATTTTAATTCGTTTATATTTGATGGAAAAATTTGTACCAAATGTTCTTAAAGCTTGCAACTACGTTTTTCGCAGAGGTACAATCACCGTAAGGAAGCCGCACAGGTGGCCGTAGACTACTTCATTACACAATTTTATCCACCAATTTGATTTATGGATAAGAAAAGTGAACTTTGTACCCTGAAGTAATTCTTAAATTTTAACTTTTAACCGGCGATTATTTTTTGACCCAACAATTAGCACTTGCCGGATAGGATTTAACCAAACATTTTAATTTTGAGGTTTGACGAATTTGATTTTGACCCCCAGGTTTTAGATGGGTTAAGTGCAATGGGGTTCGAAACAGCGACTCCCATTCAGGAGCAAGCTATCCCTCCGATCATGGAAGGCAAAGATATTCTGGCTGTTGCCCAAACCGGGACCGGTAAAACTGCCGCCTTTCTGCTTCCAATTATTAACAGAGTAACTGCGTCCCCCGTTGACGGTGTGGATACAATTATCCTGGAGCCTACTCGAGAACTGGCCGTCCAGGTGGATCGACAACTGGAAGGCTTTTCCTATTTCACTCCCGTTAGTTCGATTGCGATTTATGGTGGGAGAGACGGCCATTCCATGGAAATAGAAATGCGGGCGCTCAAACAAGGAGCCGATATCATCGTGGCGACGCCCGGACGATTGCTGGCTCACCTGCAACTTGGTTATGTAAAACTGGACAGCCTGCGGCATTTAGTTCTTGATGAAGCCGACCGGATGCTTGACATGGGTTTTGTGGCAGACATTATGACGATCGTCAACAAGCTACCCCGAAACCGACAGAACCTTCTCTTCTCGGCTACCATGCCCAATGAGATCAGGAAATTTTCCAAAAGCATACTGCGAAACCCGGTGGAGATCAGTATCGCTATCTCCAAACCTGCCAAAGGTATCACGCAGGGGGTCTATTTCGTCAACGACCGGGACAAAAACCGCCTCATTGAACGGGTCTTAAAAGACCAAAAGCAAGATGACCAGGCACAGCGTGTGCTTATTTTTGCCGGCACCCGAAAGGCCGTAAAGGACCTCACATCCCACTTGCGCAACAAAGGTTTTGATGCATCTGCCATCAGCTCCGACCTCGACCAAAAAGAACGGGAAGAAACCCTTATGAAATTCAAAGGAAAATCAGTCCCGATACTGGTAGCGACCGACGTTCTTTCCAGAGGCATTGACATTAAAGGGATCGAAGTTGTTATCAATTTTGACGTACCAAACGACCCGGAGGATTACGTCCATCGAATCGGCAGAACCGCCCGTGCGGACGAAACGGGCATTGCCATCACGTTGGTGGGTAGCCAGGGGAGGCATAAGTTTTCCCGGATTGAACATTTGATGGACATGAAAGTACCAAGACTGGAGCTCCCTGCCGGTTTTGAAACCCTGCAAGAAGACAGCCGCGGCGGTGGCAGAGGACGTTCATCGGGCGGTGGCGGCAGGCGTGGCGGCGGTGGCAGAGGACGCAGCGGCAGTAGCGGATCGGGCAACAGCCGATGGAAAGGTGGCCGCAACCAGCAAAGCGGCAGTCGTCGTTCGGGTGGTGGCTCAGGGAGTCCGAAGCCTAAAAACAACCCGACCTCTTCTTGAGTATTTTTAATTGTTGACAGGAGAAAAAGGACGACAATCATGTTGGCAGTCGGACTACCGGAAAAGGATAAACTTTTGCGGAATGCCCCGATGAGTGCTGCCGTTCTGAATTCCATTTTTGAATATGACTATTTCCGGGTTGTCGACTGTTTTTTAAACTCATTTCCCGGAAA
>JBFIJS010000566.1:0-3497 GCA_041600595.1 Saprospiraceae bacterium
CAACGATACCGGCAGGAACGTGAAGAGAATCCCGTTCAATTGCTTATGTACGGCAAGCATCCTTTTTTCGGCGTCGAGTATTTGCAGGGCATGAAGGTATTGCGGGAGGGGAAAAGCGACCAGTTGCGTTTCAAATATACCACGATCGATCCGGCCGTTTGTAAATTTACCCTGGAAAAAATAACCACAATCTTTATTGAAAAACACCGCCATGTCAAAGAGGTGCAATCAACGGATGTACTTGAATTTTTTGAAAAATCAACCAGAGAGGCTCAGGCCAACCTCGATAAAAGGGAAGACCGCCTGCTGAATTTCATGGTGAGCAATAAGATCATCAACTACTATGAACAAACCCGGTATATCGCCGCAGCCAAGGAAGAACTGGACGAGGTTTATTTTAAAGAATTGATGATGCTGGCCGCCGCCGACAGTACCATGAAACGGCTGGAGATCGAGTTGCAGAAGCAGATCAGTATGCCGGAACTTCATTCTAACCTGGTGAGAAAACGGGATGAACTCTCCAAACTCACTGCCCGGATCGCGGAATATGAACTTTTCAACCTGGAAGATTTTCCGGCAGACCAAAACTACCTGTCCAACCTGAAGAAAAGATCCACCGAAATCCGGGAAGACATCCGCAAAACAGCCGACGCCACCTTTGCCATACACCGCACCCCGGAAGGGGTAGAACTCAAGAATATTCTCACCCAATGGCTCAATCAGGTCATCGACATCGAGCAGGCCATGGCCCGCCTCAATGTGCTGAAAATCCGGAAAGAAGAATTTGAAGTTATTTATTCCAAATTCGCACCCTGGGGAAGCAGTATCAAGCGCATGGAACGCGAGATCGATGTAGCCGAAAGAGCCTATTTGGAAAACCTGCATAGTTTCAACCAGGCCCGTTTGCATCAGTACAATATGATGATCAGTGCCAATCTGAAAGTCATTGACCAGCCCTTCCTGCCAGTAAAGCCTGCACCCTCCAAGCGGATGATGCTGGTCATCGTTGCGTTTATGGCGGGTTTTGTGCTTACCCTGGGCGTGGCCGTTGCCCTGGAGCTGCTGGACAGCACCATGAAAACACCACAGGCCGCAGCGGAACAAACTAAACTGGAAGTGGCAGGTGCTTTTCCAAAATTTCCGGCGGATGAAAATAAAAAGGAAAAGGTGGACTTCGGCCTGGTCAAAGAGTTGGCTCTGGGCCAGTTTTTACAACAAATAAAACTGCATTTCCGGCACCAAAACGAGCTCGATGCTGCCCAACCCAAACGGGTAGCGATGCTGAGCACCCGTCAGGCCGAGGGTAAATCCTTCCTCACCCGTTTATCCGTCGATAAACTTCGTGAGAGCGGCGAGCGGGTTGCTTACCTATACCCCGGAGAAGAAAATACCGCCGCTCATCCGGACGATTTTCACTACCAGACTGACGTTCATTTTTTTGAGAAAAAATCAGAGGCGGCACTATTGGCCGACCGGGAATTTGACGCCGGGTCATTTGACTATATCTTTTTTGAAATACCCGGTTTGCTGCGGGAAACTTACCCCGTGGACCTGCTGGCCAATTATGGCTTGTCTTTGTTGGTGGCCCGGGCCAACCGTACCTGGAATCATGCCGATACCAAGGCCTTGACCACCTACTCCAAGGTGGTGGCTACTCCGCCCAAGCTGGCAGTGAACGGCCTGAAAACCGAGGCACTGGAGAACAGTCTGGGGGAAATTCCGAAGCGTCGTTCACGGCTTCGCATCTTTATCAAACGAGCCATTTTATTTGATTTTTCAAGAAATATATAGTATCGGCTGCCATTTCCCGAAGAATACCTGCCAAAAGCCGAAAACTTCCGTGTAACGGTACTATTTCCGTCAATTTTGTTAGTGGCAAAGAAAAACTATATGCATCCAACACTTCGCAACGAACAAATTCTTCTGATTGGCCTTCCTGCCTGGGAAGGTGATTATTTGAAAAGCACCGTACAACTGGCCGCTGAATTGGCGCGGCACAACCAGGTGCTCTATGTTGAATATCCTTTCACCTGGAAAGATGCCATGATGGGGCGCATGGGGAAAAGCAATGCTCCCTGGCGGCGGATGCTCGGTAAATCGGACCGGTTGCGCAGGGTGACCTGCGATAATGGCGCCGAACTTCATGTGTTGACTTTGCCACCCATGTTGCCGGTAAATTTCATCAACAGCGAATCATTGTACGACTCGTTGATGTTGGGCAACGCCAAAAAAGCATATCGCACCATTCGCCTGGCTATGCAAGAGCTGGATATTGCCAGACCGGTGGCCGTCAATGCTTTCAATCCGTTTCTGGGTACTTTCCTGGCCCGGCAGTTTCATGAGAAAGCGCTGATCTATTATTGCTATGATGAGATCAGTGCCGCCAAATGGGCCGGTAAGCATGGTCCTCGTCTGGAGTATCATTTGATGCGGGAAGCCGATGCGGTGATCACGAGCTCGCAACCCTTATTCGACGCCAAACAGCCGGTGGCTAATCAAACCTATCTGGTGAAAAACGGCGTGGATTTTTCGCTGTTTCATTCCGCCGCAAAAGCCAGTGCCGCTGCTGCGAAAAAAGAGCAACCACTGACCATAGGCTACCTCGGCTCGCTGGACGAACGGCTGGATTACGACCTGCTGGAATCGACCATCAAGGCGCTGCCGCAGCACCGCTTCTGTTTTGTCGGTCGGGTAAATTCACCGCAGGTGGATCGCCTCCGTCACTATAAGAACGTAGCAGTGGTGGGTAGCCAGCCTCCGGCATCGTTGCCAGGTTGGGTACAAAAAATGGACGTATGCCTGATCCCATTTATCAAAAATGAACTGACGGCGGGCATTTATCCGCTGAAAATCAATGAATATTTCGCCGCCGGCAAACCGGTCGTATCAACGCATTTTGGCGATCTGTCGGACTTTCATTCCCTGCTCTCTATTGCGGAGTCTGCAACCGATTTTCCGCTGCTCATCGAAAAAGCCCTGGCAAATGATACGCCCCGGATGATGGCGGCCCGACAGGAATTTGCCCGGCAGAACAGCTGGGAAAAAAGAGCTGCTGAAATGGGCCTCGCAATCCGGACGATCATTAAAGGAAACGAAGCGTTGGTGCGACGGGGAGAATATACCTGGATGCCCAACAACTATAATCGATGGGGCGAAGCCAGTGCACAGTTTTTCAAGTCGGGCCAATCCGATCAAAACGAGCCGGCTGCACCAACCGGTAAAACGACACCAGCCAGTAAAAAGAGAAGGGTAAACATTCAAGGTCTGGTGCTTCTTCCATCAGAAAACACTTGAGAATATCGCTGGTGTTGGAGGCATTGTTTCTTTGGTATGGCACCTGCGTCTGACCCATGGATATCCACAATAAAATACTGCATCCCACCGGCTCCGAATGGCTAAAACAACCGGTATTTCGCCTGGCGTTGGTGCTCTTATCCCTTTTTTTGGGGGTTGTAGTGGCAAAGCTGGGATTGATGATGGCCCTGGTTTTGGTGGTA
>JBFIJS010000567.1:0-3495 GCA_041600595.1 Saprospiraceae bacterium
CGAACTCACCATACTGGCTGATTTCTGTCCGTTTTTGTTCTGTGTTTTGCATGAAATAAGATTTTCGCAAAGGTAGGGTAATTCACAGATTAGGTGAGCAGTTGAGCAGCCTCAAGTTAGCGGGAAGTGGATGGGGTGTTTTTTCCGGTTTATTTTCAAAAGAAGCTTTCATTATAAAGTATGTTGTGCAGTCATAGCCTTGTATTTCGAAAGAAAGGGCTCTCTATCTTTCCTAAAACCCTGCGATTTCTGTTTTCAGGCAGTTTTATCACGAAAAAATTCGTAATCCTGCAACCGTCCTGATTTTCAGATCGTCATTTCCCCAAAACATAGTTTTATGTTAAGAAATTACCTGACGATCGCCTTACGCAACTTCCGCCGACAGCCGGGCTACTCCTTCCTCAATATATTTGGCTTGACGCTGGGCATTGCGGCTTCTTTGTTTATCCTGCTGTACATCACCGAAGAAACCCGATACGATTCACAACACGTTCGGGCCGACCGGATTTTCCGCATTTCCTCCGACATCACCGAACCGGATGATCATTTCCGCTGGGCCGTTACCCAGGATCCGCTGGCGCCGACGCTCAAACGGGATTACCCCGAAGTGGAGGAATACGTGCGCTTCATGGATGAAGGCCGGATCCAGTTTGAATACAACGACCGGTTTTTTTATGAAGACAAAATCTTCGTAGTGGACTCTACCGTTTGCGATGTATTCACTTTTGATTTTTTAAGAGGAAATGCCAAAACGGCCCTTTCCCAACCCAACAGCATTGCCATCAGCGAGTCTGTCGCCAACCGCATCTTTGGCGATAGTAACCCGCTGGAAGAAGTTTTGAAAACGCCCTCGGGGAATGAATACAAAGTGACAGGTGTGTACAGGGATATGCCGCTTCACTCCCATCTGATTGCCGATGGGATGATTTCGGCCAATACCTTCCCAGGATTCATGAACCCTGGTCCCGGTTCGTGGGGCTCATTTAATATTTACAGTTATGTACTGTTGAAAGAAGGGGCTGACCCGGCCGCTTTTGCGGCCAAATTGCCGGAAGTGATCGAAAAGTATGTTGCAGTCATTTTTAACCAATATGACATCCGGGTGAAATACGAATTGTTGCCGTTGGAAAAAATTCATCTGACGTCCGATTTTCAAGGTGAACCGGAGCCTACAGGTCAGGTAGCATTTCTCTATATTTTCGGGGCAGTGGGTCTTTTCCTGCTGCTCATTGCCATCATCAACTACATGAACCTTTCCACGGCCCGGGCTACCCGGCGGGCGATGGAAGTCGGTGTACGCAAGGTGCTGGGTTCGGAAAGAAAACAACTGATAGGGCAATTCCTGTCGGAATCGGTGCTTTTCACGGTGATTGCGCTGGTACTTAGTTTTCTATTGGTACTATTGCTGCTGCCAGTATTCAATGCCACGTTTGAAGTGTCGCTCAGCAGCGATCTGCTGTGGTCAAAACCCGTACTACTGGGTGCGCTGTGTATTGTTTTGCTGACGGGCTTTCTCGGAGGTAGTTATCCTGCCTTTTACCTGTCCTCTTTTGAACCGATGAAAGTTTTGAAGGGTAGTCTGGCCACTGGCACGGGCAATCCGGCGTTGCGGAAAGTGCTGGTGTCGATACAATTTGCCATTACCCTATTTATGCTGATCGGTACGGGCATCATCTACGATCAGATGAATTACCTGCGCAACAAGGATTTGGGTTTTGATAAAGAGCACGTGAT
Source organism: Saprospiraceae bacterium (assembly GCA_041600595.1). GTDB lineage: Bacteria > Bacteroidota > Bacteroidia > Chitinophagales > Saprospiraceae > UBA6168. Next base: position 1,735 of record JBFIJS010000567.1, read on the forward strand.
GACCTTTCAGTTGCAGGGGCAGGAAGCCAGGGCCAGGTATTCGGTGCTTCGGGATAGGTTGCTGCAAAACCCGAAAATCTCCGCCGTCGGCACCTCTACGACCACTCCCGGCAGGGGATATTCAAAAAACCTAATTAATGCCGAAACGAATAGTGGCGGGATGGAGCAGTACGGTGTCGACCTGTATGGGGTGGATTACGAATTTTTTCCTACCCTCGGTGTCAAATTTGTGGCCGGCCGCAATTTCAGCACAGAATTCGGCACCGACAGTACCAAAGCGGTGCTCATTAATGAGGCCATGGCCGAGCGGTTTGGCTGGAAAGAACCCATCGGTAAAAAATTTCAACTCGGCACCAGGGACACCCTGCCTTACCGGGAGGTCGTTGGAGTGGTAAAAAATTTCCACCAACGTTCGCTCTACGAGCCCATTACCCCGTTGTTGTTTTATCCCGTTGGGAGAAACGGCAACGTGCACGTTCGACTGCAACCGCAAAATCAACAGGAGCTGGCCCAAATCATCGCCGGGGTAGAAAAGGAGTGGCAGGCTGTTTTTCCCAACGCCCCGTTCGAATTTGACTTTGTGGATGCGTCATTTATGGAACTCTACCGGTCCGACCAGGTGCGGGCCCGCATTTTTACCTTATTCAGCGTTTTAATGATCTTCATTGCCTGTCTGGGCTTACTGGGTCTGGCTTCATTTACCGCCGAACAACGGACGAAGGAAATCGGAATCCGGAAAGTCATGGGTGCCCAAACGTTCGATATTGTTTACCTGCTTACCAGTAATTTCGTTTGGCTGGTTGCCCTGGCAGCGCTTCCGGCCTTTATTGCAGCCTGGTATTTTATGACTAAATGGCTGGATACTTTTGCCTATCATGCCAATATGAATTATCTGTTGTTCGGACTGGCATTTATCATGGTGGTGGGTATTACCATTTTTACCACTGGCTACCATGCCCTGCGGGCAGCAAAAAGTAATCCGGTAGAGTCACTGAAGTGGGAATAAACGCCGCCCCTTAAAACCCCGTTGGGCCGAGCAGTTGGCAGCCTCAATGATAAGGTGAAAATTCCGGCCCACATGAATCAGTGAAATTTTAAAGAAACTTCTGTTACAGTGTAATAAGTAGATGAGTTGTGAACCTGATCAACTTTCAACGCAACCCTTTATAAACACAAAGAGGCAAAGACGAAAGCTGTTAATCAAGCTTCTCTTCTTTGCCTCTTTGTCGTAAAATTTCTTTGTCAGCCTTTGCCGGTGGCCAACCGTTCCGGCAGCGTTATCATCTCCTTCTGATCCGCTTGAATCTTTCACTGCAGGCTGTTTTGGCAAAACGGCCCACACCAAAATTGAATTCCACTAAGAATTGAGCGAACATGATGTTCGTTTTTTCGACTTTCTCGTAAGCGATATCTCTGACGGGGTTGGGAAAGCCCTCGACGAGGCCCTTGTCGTTGACGACATCGCCAAAGCCATAATTGAGGCGGACGCCGATGCCCAGGGAGAATGTTTCGGAACCGGCAATATAACCTCCAAATCCAAACGCACCTCCGATGTAGCTGCTCTCATAGAATTGGGTCGTTTCTTGCTTGCCGCCGAGCCGGTCCTGCTCAAATTTTTGCAGCAGGGAATACATGGGCCCGATTTCAAAATAAGTTCGGTTGCGGATGCCTCGGTACAACACATACAGGTCGATGCTCTGCCACTCGACACTGTAATCAAAGTCGGTGGTGGAAGTAGCGGTATTGAAAGTAAAATCCTGC
>JBFIJS010000568.1:0-3491 GCA_041600595.1 Saprospiraceae bacterium
AACTAAAAATCTACTCGTCCACCGAGTGGCTGGCCGATAACCGGAAAAAATACCGGCAGGTATTTGATCGCTGGGAAACCACCTACGTCTACGCAGAGCTTTCCTTTTACAATAAATTATTCGACCAGGAGGAATGGGAAGTTGAAGTGGAATTAAAATGTTTTTCCTTAAAAAAGGGAAAAAAAGAGTTGTGTTCGCTGCCCTTCAAAAGGAAAATCAGTAAGTACGACAACATCGTCTACATCCGGGAAGGCTGGGGAAACAAATCGGAGGGGGTTGTCTGGAAAAAAGGCACTTATGCCTGGGAAGCCTACATAGAAGGAGAAAAAGTTGTTTCTAAATATTTCTACATCGAGGATGCGGGAAAAGATGCGTTAAAAATCGGCAACCCCTACGTACAACTCCACTCTTTCCGACTCTACGAAGGCCCCTACGATGATGTCATGGACGATAAACGGGTCTATTACAAGAAATTCGACGGCGCCAACACCCGCTATATTTACGCAGAAATCCTGCTCAAAAACACCCATTTTGACAAAGCCTGGCAGTGCGAACTGTTCGTTAAATTCCTCAACGATGCCAGAGAACTAAAGGGACAGATCGTGCGGCTGCAAAAAATCGAGCGTAAAGACGACTTGCTTAAAATATCCGCCGGCTGGGGCAGTAACGTGAAAGGATCCTGGCGCAAAGACAAATACACTTGTGAAGTTATTTTCATGGACCAGTTGCTGGGTGCGATCCCATTCGAGATTGGGGAGCGTTTCGAAGAAGGAACCCCGGCCGTATTCCTGCCCGACCGGAATAGCCCCATTTACTTCCCACCTTTAGAGGATGAAGATGAGAGCTTTGAGGAACTCATGGCAAAACTGGACGCGCTGGTCGGATTGACCGAAATCAAAGAGAAAGTACGGAACCATGCCAAATACATCCGCTTTTTGCAACTGCGAAAGGAATTGGGCTACGACGAAAAAGAAAGTGTAAACGTTCACTCCGTTTTCATCGGCAACCCCGGAACCGGTAAAACGACCGTCGCCAAAATGATGGGGCGCCTTTATCGCAAGATGGGCCTCCTGTCGAGGGGCCATGTGCACATCGTCGACCGGGTAGATTTGGTAGGTGAATACATTGGACAAACTGCTCCAAAGGTGAAAGATGCCATTGAAAAAGCTCGTGGCGGGGTTTTGTTTATCGACGAGGCCTACTCGCTGGTCAGAAGTACGGAAGACACCAAAGACTTCGGCCGGGAAGTCATTGAAATCCTGGTAAAAGAACTGTCCGACGGGCCCGGTGACATTGCGGTCATCGTGGCGGGTTACCCAAAAGAGATGGGAAACTTCCTGGACAGTAACCCCGGACTAAAATCCCGTTTCAAACACCATTTTGAATTCAGCGACTACCTGCCGCAAGAACTTTCCAAAATTGCCAGCTACGCCTGCAAGGAAATGCAGGTGAAGTTAGCCCCGGAAGCCAAAGGGAAAATTGATGAAATCATCATCAACGCTTACCGTGACCGCGACCGGTCGTTTGGCAATGCCCGTTACGTCTATGACCTGATTGAAAAATCCAAATTCAATATGGGATTGCGAATCATGGACCTGGCTACCCCCGAAACACTGGATAAGGAAATACTGGAAACGATTGAAGGATACGATGTGGACCAAATCGATATCAAGCCAAGAAGAGAACTGCCGAATATCCCCATCGACGAAGACTTGCTCCACGAAAGCATTGCCGAACTTAATCACCTCATCGGCCTCGATCTGGTGAAAGAACAGATCATCGAACACGTCCGGCTGGTGCGTTATTATCGGGAAACAAGCCGGGACGTGCTCAACAATTTCTTTTTGCATACCGTCCTTATCGGGAACCCCGGCACCGGTAAAACGACCGTGGCACGTATTCTGACCAAAATCTACAAAGCACTTGGTATTCTGGAAAGGGGACACATGGTAGAAACGGACCGGCAGGGACTGGTGGCCGGATACGTTGGGCAAACCGCCAATAAAACCGCCGAAAAAATCGATGAAGCCATGGGAGGCGTTCTTTTCATCGATGAAGCCTACTCGCTTTCTCACAAAAGCAATTCCGGCAATGACTTTGGTGATGAAGCCATACAAACTATTTTGAAAAGAATGGAGGACAAACGGGGGCGTTTCTTTGTCTTCGTTGCCGGCTACCCAGACAACATGGAATCTTTCCTGAAAGACAATCCCGGCCTGAGCTCTCGTTTTGTTAAGATCCTCAAATTCGAAGTCTACTCCTCTCACGACTTATTGAAAATAGCCCTGCAAATGCTGGAGGACCACGGCATTTTCCCGGCCCCGGATGCAGAAGAATACCTGGCCAAGTACTTTGACTTCCTCTACAACTACCGCGATAAATACTTTGGAAATGCCCGGACTGTCCGACAGGTGGTCATTGAAGCCATCAAAAATCAAAATCTTCGCCTGGCTGCTCTTTCCCCCGACGAACGGGAAAACGTTTCTTCCAACGTGCTGCTGATGGAAGATGTGGGCGAGTTTAAACTGGACTCCAACGAACTGTTGTTCAACAACAAAAAAGGAATTGGTTTCCGCCGGGGCGGGGATTGAGGCCCGTCAGGAAGGCCTTTAAGCTTTCAGACTTTCCAAACTGATCTCATGGTTTGGCCGGCGTCCGTTCCGTTCTTTTTCCAAAATATATCCATTAATAACCGAACATCCGTTATTTCCCTTCACATCCAATTTTCCCAGATGAAGCATTCCATTTTTGCCTTTCTACTTTTGTTTTCTTCGTTTATTTTCCTCACCTGTCAGGACAAAACGACTTTCGTTCCGCAACCTATTCAGGAGAAGATCGACCTTGTTCGCAAGGACTTTGTGAAGGATAAAAGAACGGCTCTTTTCGATATCACCCCAAAGGCCGGAGTCGGGCAGGCCGTCATACTGACCGGAGAGACTATTTTTCCCGCAGCTAAAAAAGCCCTTTTTGAGAAACTGAGAGCAGCAGGAACGGAATTCATCGACAGCATTTTGGTGTTGCCTGCTGCCGACTTAAATGGAAAAAATTACGGGATTGTCAACCTCTCGGTATGCAATATAAGATCACTTCCCAAGCACTCTGCCGAACTGGCTACTCAGGCGATTATGGGTACACCATTGCGGGTTTACAAAAAAGCCGGCGATTTTTACTACGTGCAAACGCCTGACGATTACCTGGGCTGGGTCGATGATGGCGGGCTGGTTCTTTTGGACTCGGAAAGCTTTAAGAATTGGCAGTCAGCCCCCCGATCTGTTTGCCTCCATGATTATGCTTTTATTTACGAATCGAACGACGAGCAAGCTGGCAAAGTAACGGATTTGATGGCCGGCAGTATCCTGGAGTTTTTGGAAAATCAGGGTTCATTTGCTAAAGTCAGGCTACCGGACGGTCGGCAAGGATTTGTCAAAAACAGCCAATTGATGCCCTACCCTGCGTGGATAGCGAGCCGCGATCCTTCGCCAGCAAATATC
>JBFIJS010000569.1:0-3491 GCA_041600595.1 Saprospiraceae bacterium
ACCGGAAGGTAGTCTTTTTCGTGGGCGTGGGCTTTCAATGCATCCACCACGGCAGGCGGCACGGGAAAGGGCGATTGGCCAAACCCCAACCGGTAGACCTTTTGTCCGGCTGCTATCCGTTCGGCGCTTTGCTCGTTGATACGAAGTGTGGCGGATGGTTTCAAACCACGAATACTGAGGTTGAGGCTGACGGGTATTTTTTGACGGCTCATCAGGTAAGTTTGATAAAATAAAACCAAAGAAAAGGGTTGCGACAGAGAAAAAGCGATGGCCATACATTTTTTCCAAAAAAAAAACGCCCGCTGGAAATTCCAGCAGGCGTTTCATTTTCTCAAAAGAAAGCATCTTAGTTAAAGATGTAACGAATTCCGAAACGCATTCTCCAGCGTGATCTGAAGTCGTTGATGTCGAAACGGTCGTTACCCAAACGGTCGTCGTCGAAAGAGAACAATGGCGTTCTTCCATCCGTGTCATAACCTTCAAAATCAAGGATCTGGTAAGCGAATGGGTTGTTGTAAATTACACCCCAGTCCTTGTTCAACAAGTTGGTGAAGTTGAAGATATCGAAAGAGAACTGGAGGGTGTGGTTTTTACCACCCAGGTTCATGCTGAAATCCTGTAAAACGCGTAAGTCGATTTGTGATTCAAAAGGCGTACGGGAGCGGTTTTGCTCAGCGTAGCTACCCCGGTTTTCGCTCAGGTAGTCATCTTCAGAGATGAATTTGTCCAAAGCTGCCCACTGTGAAGGATCGACCAGGTTGATTTCAGACTGATCGGCAGGGATCCAGATCAAGCTCCTTTCCCGGCCAGTGTTGCCAAATTCGTTGTTGACGTTCCGGCCATCTCTGGCACCACGGCCATAAACATAGCTGTAAGGTGAGCCAGACTCTCCTTCGTAGAAGAGAGAAACGGTGGTCACAACATTTTTAGCTTCGTTCCATTTCAGCTTGTAGTTCAAGCCCATGATGATCCGGTTGCCGAGGGCAAAATCGGAAACACCGAAGGCGGCATTGTTCCGGCCATCCACGCTGAAAGCGCCCCTCCACTGAGAAGAGTTCTGGGAAGAAGTACCTTCAAAAATGGCTTTAGCATTTCCATAAGTCCAGGCAGCGAAAGCACCCAGGCCAAAGGAGAAGTCTTTTTTCAAAGAAGCAGTTACGTTGTATGTATAACCTTTGCTGGTGTTGGATCCCAGGTAGATATCACCATAAGACCCGTCGATTGGCCGGCGGAAGTAAACAGGCCGGTCGTCGCCGCCACTGTTAGTCCAGTTGAAGTTGACCGTAGGGTCGGAGTTGACATTCTGGTAGTAGATGTTGTTCAGTGTTTTCGTGTACAAACCTTCTACAGTGGCTTCCCATCCGTTGCCGAATGCTTTGTCAACTGCCAGGCTGGCACGGAATACCTGCGGGTACTTGAAATCTTCGGCAAACAAGTCGATCTGACCGGAAGGTCTGCCAGCTTCCTGCTCGTACTGCTTGAAAGGATCAGCAATAAAAGGAACCAGCTCGTCGTCCGGATCGATGTCACGGGCGTTGATACCACCCACTGTGATGCCGTTGTTGGTGTACATACCACCCGGCCAGACAAATGGGATACGGCTGGTGAAGATACCCAATCCACCCCGGAGGATGGTTCTGCTGTCGCCGGTCAGGTCATAGTTGAAACCAAGACGGGGAGACCACATGACCTGAGCCTTTGGAGCCTGGCCAGCGGCTGCGCCCTGCAGGTCGTAGAATGGAGCGATCTTCTGCAAAGTGGTGTCAAAATTAGGTATAGCTGACGGGTCGTCCAGCAAAGTAGGGATATCGATACGAAGACCGTAGGTCAGGGTCAGGCGGTCGTTGACTGTCCATTCATCCTGTGCGTACAAACCGATTTGCAGAGCGGTGAAATCAGCGGCAGCGGCAGAACCATCACCCGTTTTATCATCCACATTCGAGAAGGAGCGGAAATAGTTGGTAGCTGGCTGCCCGGTGAGGAAATCATCTACAGAATCGAACTCATATACGCCATAGTTCTGGCGAATGAACAGGTTGTAGAAGCTGCTGAATTCGTTGTGTGTTCCAAAGGTCAGGGTGTGTGCGCCTTTGTAGAGTTTGAAGTTGTTGGTCAGGGTGAATAGCTTTTGCTCCAGTGCGTTAGCGGTGGAGAACTGCTCACTACCAATACGAATGGTACCATCGCCGTCGTCGATGATCAGGTAAGGAAAATCGCCGCCGATCGGGTCACGATCATCATTGACATTGGTGAAACCAATAATCAGGTTGTTGGAGGCTTTAGTACCGAACATGGAGTTCAATTCCAACGCTGAAGAGTTGGTCGTTGAAGGGAAATAAATTCCATTGTTAGCGTAGTTGATGTTGGTACTGCTGCTATTGAACTGTTCGGTTTGTTCTGCTTTGGTGTACTGGTGGCGAAGGGTAAGGCGGTGGGTTTCGTTGAGGTTGAAATCCAACTTACCGAACAGCCTGGTTCCTTCGAGTTTGTTTTCCTTGCCGAGGAAATTGCCCGGATCGTAGTTGTAAGTGTTGATCAGGGTTGAACGGAGGTTCTCCAGATCGGCTTGAGAAGAATTACCGCGGTAGATCCCAAAATCGTAAGGACTTGGGGTTACATCATCCTGCAATTCCGCATTGACGAAGAAGAACACTTTGTCTTTAACGATTGGCCCGCTGAGTGACAAACCGTAGAGCTTGTTGTTGAATTCGGCCAGTCTTTCGCGATCGTCATCCATGATGCCTGCGCGCTCAGCGAATTTGCCGTTTTCCTTACCGGCCAGGTTTTCGTTTTGCAGGAAATAGTAAGCCGTACCTTCCCAGTTGTTGGTTCCACTTTTGGTCACAGCGTTGATACCACCGCCGGCAAAACCACCCAGGGTTACATCGTAAGGAGAAAGAACTACCTGGATCTGGTCGATGGCGTCGATGGAAATAGGTGCAATGCCGGTTTGACCACCATTGGTACCATTGCCCGCCAAACCGAATACATCGTTGTTTACGGCCCCATCAATGTAGATGGCGTTGTAACGGTTGTTCATACCGGCGATGGAAAAACCACCACCCGGAGTGACCTTCGCCTGTGGCGTGAGCCGGGTGAAATCGTTGAGGTCCCGGTTCAAAGTTGGCAACAGGTTGATGTCTTCTTCGGTGATCTGAGTGGAGGTTCCGGTATTTTGACCGGGGATGATGGAAGTAGCAACTACTTCCACACCGCTCAATACGGTGGCGGATTCATACAGCTTAAAATCCAGCTTTTGGTTTTCCCCCAAACGCAGATAAACGTTTTCCCGAACGTTTTCGGCGTAGCCGGTATAAGAAACTGTAATCCGGTATGGTCCCCCGACACGCATGCCCGGGATTTGGTAAGAACCGTCTATTTCGGAAACGGTACCGTAAGACGTGCCGGAAGGAACGTGTACAGCGAGAATGTTTGCTCCGATGAGCGATTCTTTTGCGTCATCAATGACCACACCGCGCAGGCGACTGGTC
>JBFIJS010000570.1:0-3485 GCA_041600595.1 Saprospiraceae bacterium
GAAACCCTTGGAGGGCCGAGCAGAATGATGCAAAAGGCTTGAGCGATTCTCCGGCCCGCATTTTAGGGTAATTTTTTTGCCCGTTGTGTAACATGAGTTATGGTGTAAAACTGCACTAAAAATCATAACCGGCCAACCTGGTTTTATTCAGCCGTTTTTGTCAACCGTAGCCTGATTTGGACACTACAAATCTGTTTCACCTGCTACTCCTGCACCCGATAGCGTTGAATTTATACATTTCTCCGGGTTCAACCGCAACGAGGTTTCCGCTTTTCCGTAAAATCCCCTTTCTTCGCAAACTAAAATTTTTAACCACGGGTAATAAATGGTGGCCTGAAACCGGCTGATGCTAATCGCCGATTCCAAATGGCCCCAAAAAAGGTGGACCATCGCCCGACTTTTGCCGGCTTGGCCTCCAGAGCAGCGTTCCAGGCTTGAGACATACAGCTCCTCTTTTCCCGGCCATTTTCTTTAGTGCCAACGTACCACCATTCTTCATTACCCGTTCATCATTCAGTTATCAATATGGAATATTCACCTCGCGACATAGAGAAAAAATGGCAACAGTGGTGGGAGGAAAATCAAGTTTACAAAGTTTCCAACAATAGTGACCGGCCCAAATACTATGTGCTGGATATGTTCCCTTATCCATCCGGCTCAGGGCTGCACGTTGGCCACCCGCTGGGCTACATCGCCTCCGATATTTATGCCCGTTTCAAGCGGATGAAGGGCTTTAATGTTTTGCACCCGATGGGATACGACGCATTCGGTCTTCCTGCCGAACAATACGCCATCCAAACCGGAGTTCATCCGGCCAAATCAACAGCGGAAAATATTGCGAGGTACCGTGACCAGCTGGACAAAATCGGTTTCAGCTTCGACTGGAGCCGGGAGGTACAAACCTCTGACCCTGCCTACTATAAATGGACACAGTGGATCTTCCTCCAGTTGTTTAGCCACTGGTATGATCAGAGCCTTGAAAAAGCACGACCCGTCGCCGAACTCATTCAGTTGTTCGAAGAAGCAGGCAATACTTCGGTAAAAGCTGCCCATTCTCAGGAAGCCATTTTTACGGCGCAGGAATGGCAGGCCATGAGCGCCAAAGAAAAAGACGATGTGCTGATGAATTACCGGTTGGCATTTCGCAAAACAACCTACGTTTGGTGGTGCGAAGCGTTGGGTACCGTTCTGGCCAACGACGAAGTCAAAGACGGATTGAGTGAAAGAGGCGGCCATCCGGTCGAACGCAAACCCATGTTGCAATGGTCGTTGCGGATCACCGCTTATGCGCAGCGATTGCTGGACGACCTACAGGAAGTTGACTTTTCGGAATCGATGAAAAAGATGCAAAGCAACTGGATCGGCCGCTCGGAAGGTGCCCAGCTGTTTTTCGACCTGGAAGACAATAAAGGTCAGATAGAAATATTCACCACGCGGGCTGACACGATCTTCGGAGCCACGTTTATGGTTCTGGCTCCTGAGCACGAATTGGTGAAAGAAATTACTACAGCCGCTCAGCAACAGGAAATCAGCGATTACCTGGCCTACGTGAACACCCGCTCGGAAAGGGATCGCATGTCAGAAACCAAAGAGGTATCCGGAGCCTTTACCGGTGCTTACGCTATCAATCCATTTAATGGTGCCAAAATTCCGGTCTGGATTGCGGAATATGTGCTCAAAGATTATGGAACCGGTGCCATCATGGCCGTACCCGCCGACGATGAGCGGGACCGGCGTTTTGCCGAAAAATTCGGGCTGGAGATTATCGAGATCATCGATAAAAGCATGTATCCTGGCGCTACGATTGAAGATAAAAAAGGAAAAATGATCAATTCTGACTTCCTCAATGGCATGGAAGTACTGGAAGCAATCGAAGCCATTTTACAGAAAATCGAGTCCATGGGCATTGGCAAACGCCAGATCAATTTCAAACTGCGGGACGCCATCTACAGCCGTCAGCGGTATTGGGGCGAACCTTTCCCCGTCATATACGACCAGGATGGTGTAGCCCACGCCATGCCGCTGGAAGAGCTCCCGCTGGAATTGCCCGAGTTAGATGATTTCAAACCGGCATCGGGAGGAAAGGCGCCGTTGGCCCGGGCTACCGACTGGGTCAATCTGCCCGACGGATGGACCAGAGAGACCGATACCATGCCGGGTTTTGCCGGCTCTTCCTGGTATTTTTTGCGGTACATGGACGCCCACAATGAGAACGCTTTCGCCAGCCGGGAGGCTTTGAACTACTGGCAGGATGTGGACCTTTACGTGGGAGGTACCGAGCATGCTGTCGGTCATTTGATGTACAGCCGTTTCTGGCACAAATTCTTGTACGACATGGGTTTAGTACCAACGAAAGAACCCTACAAGAAGCTGTTGAACCAGGGAATGATCCAGGGCGTCGTCGAGAACATTTATTTACTCAAGGAAAAAGTCAATGGCCGCAATAAATACATTTGCGCTAAACTGGCAAAAGAAAGAGGTCTGACGGACTATGTACAAATCCCGGTGCTGGTGGATTATGTGGTCAATTACGGGTCTCCGGATTCCTACCTGAATATCAAAGCCATTCAGCAACTGACCAAATGGCGACCCGAATTTGCCGATGCTATTTTTGAGTGTTCCAATGGTATTTTTATGGACGGGGTATTTACCCCCAAGGGCAACGAAACTGATAGTTTCCTTTTAACCCATTCAGAGGTTGGCAAAATGTCCAAGCGCTGGTATAATGTCATCAATCCCGATGTGGTAGTAGAGCAGTACGGAGCCGATACCTTCCGGATGTACGAGATGTTCCTCGGGCCGATCGATCAGGCTAAACCCTGGGATACCAAGGGAATTGACGGGGTTGCCAAGTTTCTTCGAAAATTGTGGAGTTTGTTTTTCGACGCCAGTGGCCAGTTCAACGTGAGTGACGAAAAGCCATCGAAAGCAGAACTGAAAACATTACACACCTGCATCAAAAAAGTACAGGATGACATTGAGCGCTTTTCCTTCAATACCTGCGTAAGTGCTTTTATGATTTGTGTCAATGAATTGAAAAGCCAGAATTGTAACAAGCGGGCTATTTTAGAGGAATTGGTAAAACTGATTGGTCCTTTTGCGCCTTTTACCGGTGAAGAACTCTGGCACCGCCTCGGTCACGAAAGCGCACTCTGTCAGGCCAGCGCTCCCGTTTTGAACGAATCGTATCTGGTAGAGGATTCAATCCAGTATCCGATCAGTATCAATGGAAAAAAACGGGATTTGATTGCCTTCCCGGCCGACGCCTCCAAAGAGGAGCTGGAAAAAATGGCCCTGGAACTCGAATCGGTGCAAAAATGGCTGGAAGGAAAAACGGTTCGAAAGATCATTGTGGTGCCGAAGCGAATGATCAACATTGTTATTGGTTGATACTTAATTACAGTGTAATTTAAATTTGCTTTAATTTTTTTCCCTGCAAGTGGGCCGAAGGATTCACTTCGCTTTGAGGCATGAGACTGCTCGGC
>JBFIJS010000571.1:0-3473 GCA_041600595.1 Saprospiraceae bacterium
CTGCTCGGAATCAGCCGGGCTTCTTCAATGAACAGGTTTTTAAAGCGGGCCCAATCCCGCTCCACGCCTTTGTCGCCGGAAATAACCCCGTATAGAGCATCCATGATATGGTCGAGGGAACTGACATCTTTAGCGTATTGATCCTGGGCAAGCATCGGTATGGAGAATAAGGTGATGAGGGATATGATGAGGTATTTCATGATGATGATTTTGGTCAGGCCCTGCAACGGCTTGCCGCGTGGCCCCTTCTGGCTAAAAATGAGAATACCAAAAGGTGAAAGGTGGCAAGCCGGCGAACAGGTCTTGTTAACGACTACCTTTTGCTGCAGCCGGTTGCTTTACGATCGGCACCCGGATCTGTGACTGGTAAATCTCGCTGTGGTGAACCTTGTTGTGCGCTACCACCCCTTCTTTTTCATCGAAGTTATTGCCGCCCGTATTCAGGTTGCGGGTGAAGCGGGGAAAGTTGCTGCTCGAAATTTCAACCCGGATGCGATGGCCTTTTTCGAAATAATTGCTCGTAGACATGGGCGTCATTTCCAACTTGTAAACTTCCCCTTTTTTCATAAAAACTTCTTTGTCGTAGCCTTCCCGGTAGCGGGCCCGCTGGATGGTTTCGTCGAGGTTGTAGGCACTGCCATCGGGGTACACATCAATCAACTTGATGGTAAAGTCCGTGTCTTTGGCGTCCGATTCGACCCACAGCGTAGTCTCAATAAAGCCGGTCACTTCGATACCCTCTTCCAACGGATCGGAAGTATAAACGAGCATATCGTGGCGGGCCTCCATCTGTTGCTGGTCAAACGAACCACCTTTGATGGCATTGCCCGTGCAGCAAACGTTGCCGCCATACGAAGGAACCGGGTTCATCGGGTCGTAGGTAAAGCTGTCGAAATCATCTCCCCAATCCGGTTCCGTTTTCAACTGGCCATCACCAAAAAGGCTGTTGGCCTTGCCGCCGCCGTGCAGGTAAAAAGTGGTCATCTCCGCATTGGCCGGAGGCCACTGGTCGGCGTGTTGCCATTTATTACTCCCCATGGTGTAGTACTGTACCCGGGGTGTTTTTTCCTTAAAATCATTTTGCTCGCCTTTCAGCCACAGGTCAAACCAGGCGTAAATCTGCTCGTCGTAGTTGAGGCGGGCATCGCCCACGCTTCGCTCCCCGACGATGGTATTCTCCGTAGCCCGCCAGTAGGCGCAGTGCAGGGTCGGAGCGATCACTAAGTACTGATTATCAGCGATTTCTTTATCAGTAATATTGTTCCTGACGTGATTGAACAAGGCCAGATTGGGCGTGATGGACACATCGTACCACGAACAAAACCAAAAGCTCGGCACACCAAATCCCATATCATCGTGGTAAATCCCCCCTTTGTACCAATCGGGGTCGTTGGGTTTGCGGCGGATCATTTTATCATAAATTTCCGTTTTGCCGTTGATGTTTTTCAAAATATCCGAGACCGGCAAATGGGCCAGTGCTTCCGACATATCCACCTCCGGGTTTTCGGGGGCGAGGTCGTAAAACCGGGAAATGCGAATGAGGTCCTCCTGCGTTGCTCCGGCGGGTATCCGGGGCTTGAACTTATCGTGCTCAACGCCATAAAGCCAGGCCGTAAACAACATTTGCTGTGCCCCGCCCCGGTACCAGTTGCCCTGCTCATTGATGTTGCCAATGCGGCCTACGCCGGCACCGTAGCCCATGGGCACCATGCAGGCATGGGCCGGGTGGTCGAGTGCCGCCACCGCCATCTGCCACTCAGCCGTAGAAGAACAGCCGTAGGTACCGATTTTGCCATTGCTCCAGGGCTGGTTTTTCATCCAGGAAAAAGCGTCGTATCCATCGGTGAGCGGCACACCAAGGATGTCCCATTCGCCCTCGGAAAAGTAGCGGCCGCGTTCATTTTGCACCACGTAAGCATATCCCCTTTTCACGGCTTCATAAGCCCGCTCCGCCGTGCGGGTTTTGCGCTCACCGTCGCCCCAGGAATTAAAATTATAAGGCGTACGGGAGAAAATGATGGGCACTGGCTGGTCTGTTTTAGGCCGGTAAATATCCGTGCAAAGGCGCACACCGTCCCGCATGGGCATCATCACCTTCTGATCGATGATGGCAATGGCTTCGAGTTTTTGGAGGATTTCGGGTTTGTTGGCCTGGGCTGTCATTTCGGCGAAGCCGCCAACAAGCAAGGCAATAAGTGTAAAGGAGTGTAACAGTGTTTTATTCATATTTTTTATTGGTTGGATTTTGATGGTTAAAGGTAGGGAAAATCCATTCATTTTAAGCTTAACACCGGGCCCTCTGCGTGCTTCGTCCATTTGCCGACAGGCAGACAAATCATGCGCCCAGTCCCCGGCCAAGTCTCCCGGCTTTTTTGTTGGGTAATGATGTGGTAATTGCACAGAAGGGAAAGGCAGGTTTTATAGATAAGCGCATTTAAAATTCATGCGATGAGTGTGGTTATGTAAAGAGTCCCGGAGGGACTTAATCTTTGTAGAAGCGACAAATAAAATTTCGCCCTCCGTTCCAGAGGAAGGGTATCCCGGAAGAATAGATACCGTTCCTCTGGAACGATCCCGAACATTCTTTGGTGTTTCTACAAAGATGCACCCCCTACGGGGCTTTTTTTACCTCCACTGGGCTAACTGATTAGTTTTAAATGCAACTTTCTATATTATTGGTAAAAAACAGGGAAGGATTTATACCTGAAAAATACAAGTCGAAATAGGGGATATTGCAAAATTTCGCTTTTCCTTCGCCCGGACCCTTTATCTCCGGTGGGGAAAACTGCCCGCACTAAACCTCTGCCATATACCCGTCGCAAGGTCATCCCGCATTTCTATTTCCATTCTTTAATCACAATTTCTTCCGTGAAATCACCTTCATTTGTGTGCAGTTTAAAACTGTACGTTCCGGGAAAAATATATTCTTCATAAAAAATAAAATAAGGCAAATCACTTTCCTGCTTTTTCAGGATCATATCCCAGCGAAATTGGTTTAATCCTTTTTTACCAACAAATTCTTCCGACCATATTTTTTCTCCTTTTTTATTTAAAACAGATAATTTGACCAACTCATTTTCAGAGAGCCAAAAACTGACCGGAATTTTTGAGAGCGTACTTTTATCTATGTCCCGGTGCGTATCCCTTTTTTTCGGATATTGCCCGTCCGGTATTTTAAATAAATGGTTTCCGGTAAAAGGAAAACCCATTTTATTTAATTCATGAAGCGGATTTAAATTCATAAAAAAGATACCCCTGCCGTGGGTTCCAACGACCAGATCATTTTCCCTTTCCTGTATTTTTAAATCAGCAATACTGACGGCTGGCATGTCTTTCCCCAATAAATACCAGTTAACACCCCGATCCATCGAAACATACACGCCTCTATGCAATCCGGCATAAAGGATGGCTTCATGTTTAGGATCTTCCAAAATGACATTTACCGGCTCGTTGGGTAAATTGCCCTTGATGGA
>JBFIJS010000572.1:0-3472 GCA_041600595.1 Saprospiraceae bacterium
CAAAGAACAGGAACTACTCCCCGCAGCCGGTTAGCAGCTTTGCGGTGTTTGTGTTTTGAAAACGTATTGGAGCAGCCCGCAGAGGCATCAAATATTATTTTTGAAATCGTGCAGAGCGTCCACTTTATCCGAGATCGTTACTTCATAATCCAGCTCATATTGCAGGCCGTCTTTCAGGGTGTGGAGGTTGCCAAATTGGTACATATTTTTAACCACCGCCAATCCCTGGGCACTGTTTCTAATGATTTTTCCCGCCAATTCTTCTACGGTTGCCTGTAGATCAGCAAGAGGGACCGATCGGTTGACCAGCCCGATGCCGGCCGCTTCTTTCCCCGAAATAGCTTCGGCGGTGAACGATAGTTCTTTGGCCTTGCGGATGCCCACCTGATTTTGCAACCGTTGGGTCATGCCCCACTTGGGAGGTATTCCCCATTTGGTGTGAGTATCGCCAATCTTGGCCTCGTCTGCGGCAACGATGAGGTCGAAAGCCATCATCAGTTCCATGGCACCGGTAAAACAATAGCCGTTGACCATAGCAATATTCGGCTTGGCAGATGTTTCGAGCAAGTGCATCACTTCCATGCCGAGTGCGTGAAACGGGTTGCCGGGCTCTACTTTGTGCGATTTAAAAAAATCGAGATCCACCCCGGCCGAAAAGGCACGCCCCGCACCGGTTACCACGATGACCCGGCATTCGTCGTCAGTTTCCAGTTCTTTCAAAGCGGTTTTCCACTCCCGGAGCATCTGGGGAGTGAGGGCATTGAGTTTGTCGGGCCGGTTGAGGGTGATCCAGGCGATGTGGCCTTTTTTTTCAATAATAATTTGCGTGTAATCCATGCTACCTTCTTTTAGGACGGTCACTCCTTTCCGGAAACGTCAAAAATCCTTCTGCGGAAGAGAGGACCGGGATACTTTTTCCCAAAAGTAGTTAAATGCAACTCCTCAGCGAT
Organism: Saprospiraceae bacterium; assembly: GCA_041600595.1. Lineage (GTDB taxonomy): Bacteria > Bacteroidota > Bacteroidia > Chitinophagales > Saprospiraceae > UBA6168. The sequence continues at coordinate 951 of JBFIJS010000572.1, forward strand.
TTATTGGTAAAATGATTTTACTTTTACGAAGTACTAATATTCATCATCCAGCATGTCGGGGGTTGAAAATTATTTGCTTTTTTTTTGAAATTACACTGATCGTTCGGGCCCGTTTCCTTCAATAGTTTACTGGTAAAATTCTTTTTAAACAATACATTATCAGGCACTTAAAAACCAACGATCCGTAAAATTGCCGCCATTTCGATGGCCCAGATCAATGGTTCAGCACCGTTCTTTTCACCCTCCGATGCTCATTCTAAGTCACGATGTTCAACAATTTAAAAATAACCCGCCCGCTCTACCAGTCAGAAGAGCACCAGATGCTCAAGGAAGTAATCCATCAATTTTTCAAACAACATGTTGAACCTTTCCGGGAAGAATGGGAAGAACAGGGCTTTGTCGACAATTCAGTCTGGCTGAAAGCGGGAGAGTTGGGGCTCCTCAATATCGATCTGCCGGAGGCCTACGGAGGGGGTGGGCTTGATTTTTCCTTCAGTTCTTTACTGATCGAAGAATTTGCCCGCCTCGGAGCTGCGGCACCGGCCATTTCCATGCACTCCGGCATTGTGGCGCATTATATCGACAAATACGGCTCGGAGGAGATCAAAAAGAAATATTTGCCAAAAATGGCCACCGGCGAGTGCATCGGTTCGCTGGGGATGACCGAACCGGGCACGGGCAGTGATGTGCAGGCGATCAAATCCAATGCCGTGGATATGGGCGATCACTGGTTGCTCAACGGCTCCAAAACGTTTATCACGATCGGCTACACCGCTGACTTTTGTATCGTCGCCTGCAAAACCCGACCCGGCACACCGGAAGAAGGCATCAGCCTGTTGATTGTGGACGCCGGATCGGAAGGTTTTACCAAGGGACAACCGCTGAAAAAAATCGGACTGAAGGAAAGCGATACCTGCGAACTGTTTTTTGACAGTGTAAAAGTGCCGAAAGGCAATCTCATCGGCGAGGAAGGAATGGGTTTTAAATACATGATGATGGAGTTGCCACGGGAACGCCTGATCGTTGCGCAGCAATCTATCGCTACGGTAGAAGGGGCTATTGATGAAACCATCGAATACGTCGAGCAGCGAACAGCTTTCAAACAACCCATTGCCGCCTTCCAGAATACCCAGTTCAAATTGGCAGAAATAGCAACTCAACTGCAAGCCTACCAGTGTTTTATCGACCGTTGCGTGCAATTGCAAATGGAGAAAAAACTAACCCCGGAATCGGCTTCCATGGCCAAATACGGTGCCACCGAACTGGAAGCCAGGGCCCTTGACGAATGCCTGCAATTGTTTGGCGGCTATGGTTACATGTGGGAATATGCCATCGCCCGGCGCTATGCTAACGCCCGGGTCAGCCGAATTTATGCCGGCACGAACGAAATCATGAAGGTGATGATCGCCAGGAAGTTGCTGCGCAATTATTACCAGGCCGAAAAAGAAAAGAGGAGGGCCAGACGAGCCGCATTGACGAACTGATGCTGTGACTGGGAGTCTGGATTTTATTTCCCAAAGAAGAGGATTGGTATTGGGAAATAACAAGGCGATCGTATTAATCAGGAAAGCGCTGCTTCCGTTGCCGGTTGCTGATAAACCATTTTGCTCAACATCCAGCCGACGCCAAGCTGCCACAGCCCGGTCAGTACGCCAGCTTTCAGCCCGATGGAAACCTGATTTTTCATCAGCATCATAAAACCCAAACCAGTCAATACGGCAACAACTCCTGCCCAGATGACCGGCCAGGGGCGATGAATGGGCAGTTGCAACCGTTTTTTACCCAATAAAAAAATCAGCCAGGCCCCTACCCCACCGGCTACAGGTACGATAAACAGAAATAAAACATTGTACGATAACAGGAACAAGACCAGCCAGACCAACATGGCTAAGCCGGCAAATCCCAACTGATCCTTCCGGTCAACTTTTGGCCGAAATGCTAATAGTATGGCTACGATAAAATAAAGCCCGACCGGTAAGACGAGGTGAAAATCAAACAGGTGCTCCGATTTGGGATAAAATGTCCCGACTGATAGTAAGGCCGAAACGAGAAATAACAGAATGGCTCGGCGCATGGTCTATTTTTTTTATTACACCAAGTCCGGAATGAGTGACAGTATTTTCCCCAATTTCAGCGCTTTGGCGGTGTCGCCGTCCACTTTCAGCCGGCCCTGGATAAATGCCGCCTGCACATTCAGTTTGCCGGTGGCGATTTTCATCAAATGTTCATCCATGATGGTGAGGGTGACATCTGCTTCTCCGGCCTTGGTACGTTTGACCACCCCCGGCGACTTGTTGAAGTCCAGCTTCCAGTCGGATGGCGCGGGGCCGGTGATGTGAAACTGGTAAACGCCGCTGTTGGGGTAGATCGCTTCGGGATTTTCCTTGACAAATTTGCGGATGTGTTCGAAAAATTTATCAGACTCAGCTTTAGCAGGTTTTTCTGCCGCTGGTTTTTTTGCCTTGCTTTTTTTCTTTTGATATTTCAAAATACAATCCTCCATCTCGTTGGCCGATTCCCGC
>JBFIJS010000573.1:0-3469 GCA_041600595.1 Saprospiraceae bacterium
CTGGGAGCTGTGATCAAAGGAGAAACCCAGCACGATGAATACATCAACCACGCCGTGGCAACCGGTCTGACTGCCCTGAGCGTGACCAGTGGCATTCCCTGCATCTTTGGTGTGCTAACTCCCAACAACCACGAACAGGCCATTGACCGGGCCGGTGGAAAATATGGAAACAAGGGGGTGGAAGCTGCGGTGAGTGCTATCCGAATGGCAGCCATCCGATCCGAAATGGCAAAACCAAGCGGTAAGATTGGCTTTTGAAACGACCATCCGAATGTTTCTGTTTAGCGGAAACTGGCTCTCTATCATTTACTCACTAATATTCTTATTGTCTTGAAAGCATTGATTATCATCGGATTGCAAATTGATCTTCTGCCACTTGGCGCCGCCGAAACAGAGGGCGCCGAGCTCATTGTGCCGGTGATAAAAGAGGCCGTCAACCATTACGACGTAATTGCCGCCGCCCGCTTTTCCCATCCTGCCGAGCATAAAATGTTTGTAGCCAATTATCCCTGGCGACGACCCGGCCAGGAGATCGAGGTCATGGGCGAGAAGATTTTGCTCAAACATTACTACTGCATCCAAAACAGTTTCGGCGCAGAACTGGCATCAGGCTTAGAATCAACTACTATCGACTTTACAGCCTGGATGGGTACCGACCAAAAACTGCTGCCCCACAGTGCCTTTTTTGATGAAAACCGACAGCTGGATACCGGGTTGGCTGACTTTCTGCGAAGCAAACAAGTTGATGAGATACACCTCGCCGGATTGCCCTACACTGATACCGTTTTTCAAACGGCACTTGATGGGTTGGAGTTGGGGTTTGAGGTAGGCATTCTCAAGAATGCAGTCGTACCAAAGCCCGCCGAAAAGGCCCGGGAACTGACCCGGCATTTAAAGAAAATGGGCATTCAATTTCTTTGACCAGGAATAGACATCGTCACGTCCCGGCTTAGAGCGTTTGTTCTCCGCAAATCACACTACCCTCCCGTCCGTATGCAACACCTGTCGCAACGATTTTTTAGAAGAATTTCTTACAAGACAAGTTAATACTCAAAACGTCTGCACCCTGTCGTTTTCCGGGATTTAAGTTTTTTCAAAAATAAAATCAGCGGACTCCTAATCTACCCAAAATGAATGATGATTATATTTGTCTGCGAACCCCGCCCATAGACACCGTTATCCTGCCTGAAAAACATTGTCACCCCACGGAATCCTGCCCTGAACAATACGTTGCCACATCAAACCTGATTTCTCAAAAACAAGTTAATATGAAGCTGCAAACTCTCATCTGTATTTTACTGGCAATCAACCATTTAAATGGCCAAAACTATAATATCACACAGACTGCTACTTTTGAATTTCCGGGCCAGACCTGCGCGAATATCTGGGGCTACGCAGCGGGTGGAAAAGAATACGCATTGGTTGGAACAGCGGATGGCATGACCATCATTGATGTGACCAACCCGGCCAGCCCGGTGCTAATAGAACAACTAACCGACGGCATCAGCAGCCAATGGCGGGAAATCAAAACTTATGGCAATTATGCCTACATCACATCAGAGGGTTTGGACGCCAATAATGAGGGTGGCCTGGGCATCGCCAATTTGAGTGATCTTCCCAACGTGCCTGTCCCTTTCAAAAAATACAAGGGAGATGGAGCTATAAATGGCCTGCTACGAACGATCCATGCGCTGGATGTGGACGAAGCACAAGGCTTCGTTTATTTGTACGGGCCGGATGCCATCAACCCCCGGGGAATAGTCTGCCTCGACTTGTCCGATCCGTGGAACCCTACCTATGCCGGAAAGTATCAGGGCAATTATGTGCACGATGGTTATACCAACAACAATATTGTTTACGGATCCCACATTATAGCGGGATATTTTTCCATCATTGACTTCACGAACAAAGCCAACCCGATCATCATCGCCACGCAGACAACCCCTAACGCATTTACCCACAATACCTGGCCTTCTCTGGACGGCAACTACCTCTTTACCACCGATGAAAAAAGCAACTCCTTTCTCACTGCGTATGACATCAGCAATCCCAATAATATATTCGAAACGGACCGCATTGCCACCACACCCGGTTCGGGGAGTATCGTTCATAACACCTACATTCTTGATCATTTTGCGGTTACGTCGTGGTACCGGGATGGGGTCACGATTACGGATGTCTCCCGTCCGGGCAACCTGATACAGGTTGGGCGCTACGATACTTACCCGCAGGGCGCCGGAAATGGCTTTGACGGTGCCTGGGGTGTTTACCCATACCTCCCATCCCAAACGCTGCTCGTCACCAATATCCACGAAACGGCAGCAAACGGCGGGGTGCTGCACATCCTCACTCCAACTTACACGGATGCCTGCTACCTCGAAGGAAACGTGAAAGACCGAACCAATAATGCGAACCTTTTTGGCGCCAGTGTGACCATTCAGCATCCGTCTGATCCCCTTAATTACACCACCACTGATTTGGTAGGAAATTATGCCACCGGCCAGCCAACGCCGGGCACTTTTAATGTGCAGATTGCCAAGGCTGGTTACCAGACTTCCCTGCAATCAGTTACGCTGAGTGCCGGTGCGGTTACCCAGTTGGATGTACTGTTGGAGCCGGTTTCTTTACCCGTTGAGCTACTGTCTTTTCGCGGCCAGGTGCTGGATGCACACGTTCAGTTAGAGTGGGAAACGGCGGTTGAGGAAAACCTCGATTATTTTGAGGTTCAGCGTTCCCCTGCGGGGAAATACCAATGGGCAACCCTCGGGCGCCTGCCTGCTGCCGGTTCAACCACCGCCAAAACGGCCTACGATTTTCTTGATAAAAATCCGTTACCTGCGGCTTATTATCGCCTGAAAAGCGTTGACATTTCCGGAGAGAGCAGTTTTTCCGACGTCGTACACCTGTTCCTTCCCGGAAAAGAGTTCAGGCTTCAAAATACCTATCCCATTCCCACGACCGGTTTGGTTCAGCTGGAAATCGAAGCGGAAAGGGAGCGGTTGGTTCACCTTAGCCTTTATGACATCGCCGGACATACTTTATTGACAGAAACCTTTATCCTGGAAACAGGCACTCATTTGAAGACCTTACAGCTGCCCGACTCGCTGCCTTCCGGCAACTATTGGATTGTACTAAACAGTGAAGGCGATCGGCGGCAATCCGATGTGATACTGCGAAGATGAGTCCCGATTTTTTTATCACGGGTCGATGCTGAAGCCAATTTATCCATCTGCCGCCGCCAAAATATCCGCGCTTTTTTGGCGGCGATTAATCCACAGTCGGCGAAAACAGCAGCAGAGACAAGGGTTCCGGGCTACAGGACAAAAAAGTTGATTTTTTTAAAAAAAAGTTGCCGGAAAAAATTTGATATATTACCCCTGATCACTTTATATTTGCGTCCGCTTTTAAAGAGAGCGTTAAACATTATGCGAAAGTAGCTCAGCTGGTAGAGCACGACCTTGCCAAGGTC
>JBFIJS010000574.1:0-3466 GCA_041600595.1 Saprospiraceae bacterium
ATGATGGTAGAACAGGGCGATGCCGACGCTATGATCGGTGGTTTGGCAAAAAAATACCCGTATACGGTCCGGCCGGCTTTGCAGATTATCGGAGCCAAAGAAGGTGTCCGGAAAGTGGCCAGTATGCACATTCTGATGACTCGTCAGGGACCACTGTTTTTGGCTGACACGGCCATTAACCACCATTTAAATTCCGAGGACATTGCCGACATCACAGAACTGGTGGCTGAAGAGGTGCGCAGTTTGAATATTGTTCCAAAAATAGCTTTGATTACTTACAGCAATTTCGGATCAGTGCCTGACGGAGAGTCTGCCGTTTTGATGCGAAATGCCACGGCGATTTTGCACAATCGACACCCGGATTGGATTGTTGACGGGGAAATGCAGGCACACATGGCCCTGAATACTGATATTTTGAAACAATTTTATCCATTTTCCAAACTGGCCGGCCACCGGGCGAACGTGTTGATTTTTCCCAACCTGAGTGCGGCCAACATCGCCTACAATTTGCTGAGCCATACCGCCAATATGGATATTATCGGTCCCATCCTGCTGGGCTTGAAAAAACCTGTACATGTGCTGCAGCTGGGGGCAAGTGTCCGGCAAATCGTAGATATGGTCGGCATTGCGGCTGTACACGCACAAAACGATAAAAAGAAAAAAAAATAGCATTGGCGCTTCTGAATTGATCAGGATGTAGGGGGGGGGCAATTGGAATTGAATCCTCCGGCCCACTTGCATGAAAGAAAAATTAAAGAAAATTTAAATTACACGGTACTAGGGGCTGGTGGTGAATAGCACTATCAGCCCTTAATTTTTTTAGGCTGCGAAAACCATTTTTCCTGTTTCCTTTTTGCCGTTAAAATCAGCTCCCTTTACCTGTTTTAAAAAATCAGCTGGCGATAAATGATAGTGTCCGGTTTGTTTTGTCTCAACTTTTACGCCTGCTTTTTGTAGTCATTACTGTTTTAAGCTGTCTTCTTGATTTTCTTATCCAGAAAAGTCAAAACGGGATAGGAACCGTAAATAAGCATTACTTTTTCAGTTTCTATCCCCAGATGATTATTTTCGCCCAACAATCAAAAACACAAACAGATGAAAAGAAAAATTACACTTTTAACCGCTTGCCTGATCCTGGCTTTCCTCCCGTTGATGATGAATGGCCAGGATACATTTTCCATCGTTGCCGTTGATGAAGAAACGGGGGAAATAGGTAGTGCCGGAGCTTCCTGCGTGGTCGGAGCTGCCCAAATTGGCGGCGTCATCATCATCAGCGGAATCATTCCGGGTCGGGGTGCCATCAACGGTCAGGCGACTATATGTATTCCTCATTCCAATTTAAATGTGGGGATGCAGCAAATGCAAAATGGCCTTTCCCCGCAGGAGATTCTGGACTACCTGTTTCAGAACGATGCCTGTCAGTTTGGTACGGCAAACAACCGGCAGTATGGAGTTGTCGATTTCGACGACAATAACCAGCCAAGAGCTGCGGCCTTTACCGGCAGCAATGCCCTGGATTTTGCCGGTCACCGGGTGGGAAGCAATTATGCGATACAGGGAAATATTCTCCTGGGTCCGCAAATCCTGGATTCCATGGAGGCCCGTTTTTTAAATACGGAAGGCCCTCTGGCTGTCAGGCTGATGGCTGCTATGCAGGGAGCAAATGTTCCCGGAGCCGATACCCGTTGTCTGAACGCCGGCACCTCTTCCACTTCGGCTTATCTCCGGGTGGCCCGACCTGACGACGAGCCCGACGACCTGTATCTGGAAATCAATATTGCCGAAGAGCCCAGTGGCACGGAGCCCATTAATTCACTGCAAGCCGCCTTCGATGCCTGGGCCGATACTGCTTTGGTGAGCAACAGTCGGTACGTTTTCAATAATGCAGAGGCCCGGCTTTTCCCCAATCCCGCAGGCGACCAATTCAGCATTGAGTGGAAAGGAACTGAGCTACCGGGCCTGACTGCTCAATTCTTTTCTGCATCCGGACAGTTGTTACAAAGCATGGCACTAAAAAATGGCGTCAATCCTGTAGTCTGGCAGGCAAAACCTGCCAATCAGCTGGTATTGGTGAAAGTCGTCGATCAGAGCGGACGCATTTTGTTTGCGGAGAAAATTATTGTCAAATAGGCATGAGCAAAGCACTGGATATTGATTTATTGAAGTACCAGGATGAGTTGGTTTTAAAAAAAATGGATGGGGCTACTAAAATATTTGACCCGATCCGTAACAACTATTTTGTGAAAGGGCCCGAGGAAATTGTCCGGCAGCTGGTGGTTTTGTACCTGATCCGGGAAAAAAATTATAACAAAAACCATATCGCCATCGAGAAAATGCTGCGGGTAAACGGCTTGCAAAAAAGGTTTGACATTTTGATTTACGACCAGGAAACAGCTCCCTTTTTTTTGGTGGAATGCAAAGCACCTCAGGTTCCTATTACCGAAGAGACTTTCCGGCAAATTGCTGCTTATAATTTAGCCCTGCAAGTCAGATACCTACTTGTGACTAACGGGATCAGTACCTACTGTTGCGAGATGGATTACCAGCAGCAATCTTTTGAATTCATGGATGAAGTTCCTTCCTTTGCCGGGCGGTATTCTGATTAAAAGGAGCCGGTAGTTTGTACAGTTTGGTTTTCGCCCCTGATTTCCATCACAACTATCCAGACGCCAGCATCCCGGCAACCTTTTTTTGAGAAAAGCAAGATCAGGTTGGATGGTGTTTCTGTCAACTGGCTATATCTTTGAGCGCTTTTTTCGGTCGTTGAATGGAATAAAGAGATCGGTTCATATGCAAAGGCCGGAGCTGAAATTTTCTGCACAGTTGCTTTTTTTAGGATTTTTCTTTCGGACAAATGACTTAAAAAGCAACCGTTTGATATCAACACAGCAATACAAACAGGTTTTAAACTTTCAATATTTCCCTAACCATATATGAGTAAAGATAAAATTCTGATTTTAGGAGCTAACGGGCAAATCGGCTCTGTCCTGGCCGAGACCTTGCGCCAATCCTTCGGAGAAGACCACGTTATTGCCTCCGACATCCGTGAACCGGCCTCCGTCAAAGGTATCTTCGAACACGTCGATGTACTGCAGGCTAATCAGATTGCAGACATGGTTGATAAATATGGGGTTACCCAAATTTATCACTTGGCAGCCATCCTGTCGGCAAAAGGAGAAACAGATCCCAAGTGGGCCTGGGACATCAACATGAACGGTCTGATGAATGTCTTTGAGGTGGCCCGGACAAAAGGGGTTCGCAAAATTTTCTTTCCCAGTTCAATTGCGGTATTCGGGATCAATGCCCCCAAAAAAAATACTCCGCAGGATGCCAACCTGACTCCAAACACTGTTTATGGCATCAGCAAAGTGGCCGGCGAACTTTGGAGCGAATAATACTATCACCGTTACGGGCTCGATGTACGTTCTCTGTGGTTTCCCGGTGTCATCGGCTATCAAAGCGACCC
>JBFIJS010000575.1:0-3464 GCA_041600595.1 Saprospiraceae bacterium
AATCCGTACTATGCCTACTCTGATTACGAAAATGCTACCAATGCCGGTATCGTAAAAATCACGAACCTGCCAGCAAAATGTTTGGTCACTATATACACTTTGGATGGTAAATTCATCCGCCAGTACAACCGTGACGAGCAGCCGGGGAACCCATTTGGTTCAGGTATTAACAATTCTCAGGTAATCCCTGATTTAGAGTGGGATTTGAAAAACAATAAAGGGATCAATGTTGCTGCCGGAATTTATCTCATCCATATCAAATCTGAATTTGGTGAGCGAACCTTGAAATGGTTTGGTATCAACCGGAAATTTGATCCGTCCGGATTATAGTAAAATAGGTTTGGGGGGTTGAGGTTTTTGGAACAAAATCAAAAATTTTGATTTCCAAAAACCTCAAACCATCCACCTCAAATCCATCATCTTTAAAGAAAAAATCTATGAATAAGATTATATACAAAATATCCTCCCTGGTTTTGGCCATGCTAGTGGCTATGACTGTATGGGCCGGTAACCCTGATCGTCAGGGGGAAGCCGGAGCACCTGAGCTACTCATGAATCCCTGGGCCAGAAGTTCAGGCCTCCACACCATGACTACGTCCATGATTACCGGGGTTGAGGCTATGCGGCTTAATGTAGCGGGTTTGGCACGTATCAATAAGACCGAGGTCATTCTGGCCAACACCAATTATCTCAATGGAACAGACATTAGCTTCAACGCTATTGGTCTGGCGCAAAAAATTGGTGATAATTCCGCTATCGGTATCAGTTTGATGTCGGTTGATTTTGGTGATATTCCGGTTACGACAACCAACCTGCCGGAAGGTACGGGGGCTTTTTTCCGTCCTCGCTTTTTCAACATCGGGCTTGGATTTTCTCACATTTTCGAAAATAAAGTCACTGTGGGCGTTTTGGTCCGTGCGGTGTCAGAAAGTATTGAAGATGTTACTGCCAATGCCGTTGCACTCGATGCAGGCGTTCAGTACGTAACGGGTGAGCAGGATAAATTCAAGTTTGGTATCTCGCTGCGTAACATTGGTGGCAAGATGGAATTCAAGGGAGAAGGTTTGGGTGATCAGATCATTATCCCCAACTTTGACCAAACCCGTTCTTTGACTATCAATCAGCGGGCAACGCCTTACGAATTGCAGTCTGTGCTCAACATTGGCTTGTCCTACGATTTTTTGCTGGGCAATGACAACCGGCTGACTGCGATTGGTAACTACACCTCGAATGCATTTTCGGAAGACCAGATCGGTGGTGGTCTTGAATTCTCCTTCAAAGAGTTGGTCATGCTGAGAGCAGGATACAAGCTCGATTTCAGTGAATTGAACTCAGACTCAACCGTTGATGAGGAGCCTTTATATACCGGGATTGCTGCCGGAGCAACGTTGAATATGCCGGTCAGTAAAAAAGATGGGGCACCACGTATTGCCTTTGATTATGCTTATCGCACAACTAAAATTTATAATGGCACCCACAACTTTTCAGTAAGGATTAATTTGTAAAACTTTTACCTTTTCATTTCATTCCTTATTTTTGCCAGTATGAAACGCAAGAACGTTTCTATCACGAGAGGATAGAAGCGTTCTTGCGTTTTGATATAGAACCTAAATCTGTCAGGCAAATTATTTCATAAGTCGAGCTACCTTACAGACTTGTTACACAATACTTGCCGGCATTTTCCATCCTCATAAGTATACTTAGCTATTCCAAAAACCTGCATTTTGGAACGGGCAAAGTTAATTTCATGTACAGGCTGATAAAAAGTAAATTCTAAGGATATGGCATCATACAATTATTTAACAAAAGAGGGCCACGATAAATTGAAGGCCGAATTGGACGACTTAAAAACAAGAGGCCGGCGGGAAGCAGCCACTGAAATTGCGGAGGCAAGGGAAAAAGGTGATCTCTCGGAAAATGCAGAGTACCACGCTGCAAAAGAGGCACAGGGCCTTTTGGAGGCAAAAATCAACGAACTGGAAAAGGCATTGGCCAATGCCAGGATATTGGATGCAGCAGATATGGATACTTCCGAGGTTCGTTTATTGACCAGCGTTAAAATATTGAACCGTAAGGTGAAAAAAGAAATGGTTTATACCATTGTGTCCGAATCGGAAGCAGATTTGAAGGCGAAAAAAATCTCTGCCAGTTCGCCCATCGGTGCCGGTCTGTTGGGTAAAAAGGTAGGAGAAGTCGCTAAAATCCAGACCCCTGCCGGATTGATGGAATTTGACATTCTTGATATTTTTGTATCCTGAGACCTCTGGTCTCTCAACAATACGCTGTCATGGCAAGCATATTTACCAAAATCGTTAATGGAGAAATCCCCTGCCACAAAGTGGCAGAGACAGAAGATTATTTAGCCTTTCTCGACATCAATCCGACGGCCAAAGGCCACACACTCGCCATACCTAAAAAAGAAATTGACTATCTCTTCGACCTGGATGATGAGACATTGACGGGGTTGATGCTTTTTGCCAAAAGAGTGGCTAAAGCTCTGGAAAAGACCATCGTTTGCAAAAGGGTAGGAGTAGCCGTTATCGGTACTGAGGTGCCACATGCGCACGTCCATTTAGTGCCTTTCCAAAATGAAAAGCAGGTGAACATTGTCGGAGCAAAAATGTCTTTCTCACCAGATGAACTGGCGGCAACTGCCGCTGCCATTCGCAGTAATTTTATCTGACGCTGCCTTTTTGCAGTTTGTATTCTCCCCTGTTACTTATCCTTTGCGCTCGGGGTTGTCCTTTAAAAAACCTGACCAGTCTTTATATCTTTTTTTACCTCCGAGCGGTGACGAGGATTGAAAGAAATGACAGATTGCCACCGCCAGGGCATCGGTGGCATCCAGGTAGGTATCATCAATTTTTACTTTCAGAATAGTTTCCAGCATTGCAGCGACCTGCTCCTTGCTGGCGTTGCCACTACCGGTAACCGATTGTTTGATCTTTTTGGGAGAATACTCCGTCACCTCCACCTGATTAGTCATTGCCGCAGCCATTGCTACTCCCTGTGCCCGTCCCAATTTCAACATTGATTGCACGTTCTTCCCGTAAAAGGGGGCCTCAATCGCCATCTCCGCAGGTTCGTATTTCTGAATGAGCAGTACCAATTCCTCAAAGATCATCTTGAGCTTCAACGTGTGTTCTTTCAGGTACTCCATCGAAATAGCGCCCATTTCCAATACTTTAGCCTGCTTTTTATTGATTTCAATCACGGCAAAACCCATTACATTTGAGCCGGGATCAACACCCAGCAGCCGATAGGAAGTAGTTGTTGTCATCATAGCGTAAAGCTAATTTTTGTACAGCAATAATTGGAGTGGGTGTTTATAACAATCTTTTAGTGTGGAAGTGAACCTGTCCGATCAGCAATAACCTGAGCATCCATCTGACTCTTTTCCAGCTATATTAAGTACGGTGTAATTTAAGTATGTTTAAAAAATGCGGAGCAGGAAAAGTCGTTCT
>JBFIJS010000576.1:0-3460 GCA_041600595.1 Saprospiraceae bacterium
GTACTGGTCGAAATACGGGGATATGGGATTGGTCAATGTGAGCTACGAAAATATTTTTGACGCCCCGGTCAAAGAGGAATCGGAAGATATTATCATCGTTCAGGATACCCTCCACCACCTGGAACCCCTCCAGGACAGCCTCGGCATTTTTTACAAAACCCTGCGCCCGGGCGGCTTTTTACTGGCAGTCGAAGAAAACGGTAATAATATTTTGCAACGAATAAAATTGTACCGCCAGAGAGGCAGCAACCGGATTATTGAATATTACGATGAAGGATTGGGGCGCACCGTGCTCATGGGCAACGAAAATATCCGGCCTTTTAAAGTCTGGAAGCGGGAATTTGAAAAAGCAGGTTTCAGGATGGAAGAGGATGCCAAACATTTTGTCCGTTTATTCCCACCTTCTTTTTTTCAGAAAAAATCACTCAATGAGGTGGTGGAAAAAGAACAACAACTTTGGAAAAAAAGCCCCTTTCTGAAAGAGTATTTCTTTTTTGGGGTCAACTTTATTGCCTCGAAATAAACTGAAAATACAGAACCGGACCATTCGATGGTGCCGGTAAGGTTCCCCGGTTTCCATTGTTTAAAGAGAAATTTTCAAACTGTGCAAACAAGCCGCAGAACTGCTGAAAGCGAGACCTTTTCTCACCACGAAAATCCGTGTTGGCCCGCCCACTCCGACATTTGCCGAGGGTCGCACACCGTTTTATTTTCCCGAAACAAGCCTGGCACGGGCCCTAAGTAAATGGCACGAAAATTTAACATTAACTCTCCGTTAAATTTTCTAACTTTGGCCTCCTTCTTCTTCAATAATCTGCATACACACTGACTAAAAAAGAAACAGTCTTGGGAAATCATAACTACAAACACGACGAGAACTTCCAGAAAGTTCATCCTGATCTCGCCGCATTAGCCCGGGAAATTGAACAATTAGAAAAGGCCCTCCTCCAATTGAAAGTGAAGAAAAAATCACTCAAAGAAGAACTGAAATCCACCAGGAACGAACTTGCCAAACGCCTGAATGCCATTGAGTCATGGCAACTAAAGGGCGATACTTCCCGGGTGATTCCGCGGAAAGGGACGCAAGCACCATAAGACGCCGACCTCATTATTCAGTTCTGTTCATTTTTCTTTGTACAAGAGAAATTTTCATTTTGAAGCCCCCCCTGTCCTGCTCTTTTTCAACGAAAACGATACTGCATTAAAACTATTTGCGCACCGCTTTTTCGAAAAGCGCCAGTTGTTCCTGAAAATTATTCTTCAGCTCTTCGTCGGTAATCCCCTGCGATTCATTAAAATTTTTCTGGAAAAAAGGAAGTGAAAAAGTGGCTTCCACCTTACCCCCGTTGAATGGAAATCGTTTGCTGGCTATTTCCAGCACAGAAGCTCCTCCCCTTCCACCGGGCGAAGTAGCCAACAGAAACATGGGTTTCTCCGCCCAGATTTTTCCTTCCAGTCTGGAGCCCCAATCAAAAATATTTTTGAAAGCAGTAGAGTATGCACCATTGTGTTCGGCAAAGGAGATCAGGATGCCGTCGTGGGAGGTCACAAGCGATTGGAAACGAACAGCCGTTTCGGGAATGCCCTGCTGTTCTTCCCGGTCAATGCTGAAAATCGGCATTTCAAAATCGTTCAGATCGATCAGGGTAGTTGTGGTATCAGGAATCTGGGAGGCTGCCCATGTAGCCAATTGTTTATTGATGGACCGGCTGCTGTTGCTGGCTCCAAAAGCCAATATTTTTTTCATAAGACGTTTTTCTGAAGATGCAGTACCCAAGCCGACCGACGAGCTTCAGCAACCATTTTTTCTGAAATGGTTATCCGAAATGGCCGGAAACTAACACGAGTCATTTCGGAAATGCCCGGAATGACTCGTGGTGGGGTGCATGCTGCATCGGGTTACTGTTTCGTAATTTTATTCAAAAATTTCAATCGGTGACCAAACAGCAGCAAACGCCAGGAGGTTGAAAATTAAGTAGAAAATTTATCCACAACTGACGGAACAGCCGCCAGTCAATCAATCAGATGCCCTCTGATATTCCAGTTGACCGACTCGGTACCGGTGCGGCCGAGGAAAGTTTCCCAGTTTTGTACCAGGCTGTCCCAGATCCAGTCGCCGCCGTCTCTTCGGGGGCCGCTATCACAACCGACGGTCTGAGCGATGGCGTTGTGTTCGACCTCTACCGCCAGCCACAGGTCTTCGCCGGTGATTTCCAGAGCCGGTTCTACTTTGGTAATGACCCATTTCTGCGCATCCACACTGGCGGTGATATCTTTCTCAAAAAGTACAGGACCAGGTGCAGTGCTGGTTCCCTGCCCTCTCACAAGAAGAGTATAGGTCTGTGCACCAGGCGCCAGAAAGATCTCAACTTCGTCCAGTTTTTTACCGACGGACCCGGACAGATAGGAGGCCGGAAACCGGGCTGCCAGCTGATGTAGTCCGGGGCCCAATTGCGGAGAAGAGGCATTGCTGCCATCGTAACTGAGGACATCGAGGTTGGTGTTGGAGGTATCGTCGTCGCCACAAGCTGCAAAAGAGAAAACAGCCAGGGCAAAAAGGAAGTGTGTTAATTTCATTTTTCTATTTTTTTGATTTGATAAAAGTCCGATGTGGGACGCAAAGTTGTAAAATTAACGACAGTTCTGTTCCTAACGTTTTTCACGTGGCTGATAAAGTATTGTTAAAAAGGTTACAGTCTGCCAGCAGCCAAAGACCGGGCTGCACACTACACGGAAAATGGCTGACTACCAGGATATACCGTTCTTTTGCCGAAATGACCTTGCTCGCTGCAAGACGTCCGCGTGAAGGGGTATGATTTTTAGCAACCGGACAAATTGCGGATCGTATAGTTGGGCGTAAGGAATTTTCCGGACTACTTTTGCGAAAGGCAATTCCCTGCCGGACCTTTTGCTGATTTCAGGAATTTTTCCTGACTAAAATAAAATTTGACTTTAAACAACAACTCCCTATGCTGCACAAACTCTACTGCCTTGGCTTTTTTATCCTTCCCTTCCTGCTTCAAGCCCAACCTGTTTCCCGGAATGTTTCCAAACTTTCCATAGAGCAAATTATGCAGGGAGAAAAATTTGTCGGTTACCTGCCCGAGGATATCCGCTGGTCGGAAGACAATAAAACCATTTATTTTTCCTGGAACCCGGAAATGGATACGCTCCGCAGTATGTACAAAGTGCAGATCGGTAAAAACGGCTCCACTTCCCAGCCCCAGCTCGTTGCAACGGAAGAACAAATGAACCTGCCGGAGCGCGGCGAATACAACAAAGCCAAAACCAAAAAAGTATATGCCAAAGAGGGCGACCTTTTCCTGCTCGACCTGGCAACACAACAGGTAAGACAAATTACTAACACCCTCGACCGGGAAAGCAGCCCCGCCTTTTCCGGTGATGAATCCAAAATTATTTTCCAGAAAAACAACAATCTTTTTTCCTGGGATCTGACGAC
>JBFIJS010000577.1:0-3444 GCA_041600595.1 Saprospiraceae bacterium
CGGAGTTGGCGCCTGATATTACGGACAATTACATCAAAACTTTCGGCGCAGCCCTGACCTACGACAATTGCAGCTCCGAAATTACAGAGCTTCCCTACACTGTTGACATCAATGGTTGCGGTGCAGGACAAATCATACGTTATTTTCAGGCCGTCGATACCGACGGCAACACCTCTCAAGGTTCTTGTTCTCAAATAATTAATGTGACAGCCGTCTCGGATTGGTTAATCAATTTCCCCCCGAATTGGCTTGGAGAATGTGGGGACTCCATCGCTTCGATAGATCTCGTTTATGGTGAATTTGGCTGTGAAGAATTAGCTTATACATTTTCTGACCAATACTTTGCTATCTCCAATGATAGCGCCTGTTTTAAAATCGTTCGTACCTGGGAGGTGATCAATTGGTGCACCTATGACCCCAGCCTGGATCCGGTTATTGTTCCAACCAATGAGTTTGGGGCATCGGTTGACGAAACCACATACAACAATTTCGGACACTACGTTTACCAGCAAATCATCAAAATTCAGGATGATACGCCGCCAGTGCTGACCACACCTTTTGATTATGATTTCTGCACGACCGATGCTTCCTGCCAGGAAGGGCAGGCGTATCTGGGTATTGGAATTGACGGTGAATGCACGACAGACATGGATATTGTTCACCTCATCGATTTGAACAAAGATGGCAGCTATGAAATAAACGGTGCCGGCATATTTGATGGACTGTTGCCAATTGGTACTCACAGTGTCCGCTATCTGGTGGAAGATGGCTGCGGCAACGATGCAGAGATCGTTTTTGACTTCTCTATCCGGGACTGCAAAAAACCTTCTCCCGTATGCTCCAATGGTTTGATCGTGGAAATCATGCAGACCGGTATGCTGGAAGTTTGTGCGGAGGACCTGCTGGAATATGCGATTGACAATTGCCCCGGCACGATGAAAGTTTCTTTCTCTGCCGATGTCACTGATACCTGCCAAACATTTCAGTGTGATCAACTCGGACAAAATGCCGTACAGATTTGGGTAACAGATGAGGCGGGTAACCAGGACTATTGCGACAACTTCATTATCCTGCAGGACAACATGGGCGCCTGCAACAGTGGATTGCCGTTGGTTGGTTTCGTGAACACCTTTAACAGCAACCAACCGGTGCAGGATGTTTCCGTTCACTTGTCCAACCCGGCCATGAATGAAATGTATATGACCACCGATGGCGGTATGTACGAATTCACCGATCTGCCAATGGGACAGGATTACTCGGTCACTCCCCAAAAGGATGATGATTATCTGAACGGAGTAACGACCTACGATCTGGTGCTGATTTCCAGACATATTCTGGCCATTGAGTCTCTGGATTCCCCTTACAAATTGATCGCCGCCGACATCAATAACTCAAAGAGTATCACCACATTCGACCTGGTGTCCTTGAGAAAAGTGATTCTTTATGTCGATGATAAATTCCCGAACAACCATTCCTGGAGATTCATCGATAAAAACTACAGCTTCCCGGTACCGACCAACCCCTGGGCGGAGGTCTTCCCGGAGGTCATCAACGTCAACAATATGGTTTCGGCCGTAAACGGGGCTGATTTTGTGGCCGTCAAGATCGGCGACATCAATGGCTCTGCCCAGCCAAACAACAACTTTGGCAACGACGGTACCAGCAACAGGGATGGTGAAATACTGGTGTTCAACGCCGATGAAAGATGGATCAGCGCAGGTGAAAATGTTGAAGTTATTTTCGACGCCAAAGATTTTGCAGATGTGTACGGCTTCCAGCTCACCATCGATTATGATCCGAATAAACTGGGCTTTTTACACATCAACCCAACGGAGTTGATGAAAGATGAGAACTACGGCCTGTCGTTATTGGAACAGGGAGCCATCACCGCTCTTTGGTACGAGACATCCATGTTCACACTCGACGATGGGACCGACATTATCTCTCTGCAGTTTACCGTGAAAGAAGGCTGCTACCTCAAAGAGGTGATCAACATCAGCTCCCGGTTCACCATGGCCGTTGCCTACATCGGAGAAAGTATGGATGAATGGGAAATCGGCCTTGATTTTATGGAAGACCTGACGCCAGTTTTTGGAGAACAGGTAGAAGGTTTTGCTCTTCAGCAAAACGTACCCAATCCATTCGCTGATAAGACTACGATCGGGTTTGAGTTGCCGGTTGCCGGAGTCGCCAAACTGACCATCATGGACAGCGCCGGCAGGGTTTTACAGGAAATTGAAGGTCACTATCCCCGTGGATTTAGCTCGGTTACAATCGAGCGCAAAGGTCTGCCAGGCAATGGTGTACTGTTTTACAAAATCGAATCAGGAGGACTGACTGCCGTCCGGAAGATGGCTTTGACCAAGTGATTGTAAATTACATAAGATAGATAGATTTGGAGTAAAGTTTAGACCGTCCCCTTCGGGGGGCGGTTTTTCGTTTTTGGTCATAAATTGATCGGGGAAATGCCCGGTCTCCATCAACGCCTTCGCCGGGCATCCTGGATTCGTTTGGCGTAGGGCACATTGATAAAATCCAGATGTCCGGGCTTCACCCGGATGTAGAAGCTGTAAGTTTCAAAATAGGGTTGCCAGGAAATGCCCATTTCCCAACAATGCAGATCCCGGGAAAAGGAGAAATCAGGATAGGTAATTCTTTTGGACTGGAAATCATAACCGAAATTCCCAACCCGGATATTCCAGTTTTTGGTCAGGTTGATACTGCCGCTGGAGGAAATGGCATTGGCAGAAATGATCAGGGTATCTTTCTGGAGGGTGGGATTATACTGCCGCCGAACGGTAAAACTGTGGTTGATGCGAAAATTTTCCAGCAAACTCAGCAAATCCTGTTCCTGTACCCGGTCTTTTTCTTCTTCCTGGGCCAGGCGCTGGTCAGTGCTGACGCCCCGGATAAAGTCCCGGATACGGCCAACCGTCAGATCGGTGGTAATGCCGGCATTCCAGGTATCCAACCGTAAAAGTTTACTCTCGGTGTCCAGCAGCAATTGGTTAATGCGCCGTCCTGTCTTGGCATCTCGTGCGTAAGGGTCGAGTGTCATGCCAAAACGAAATGTCGTCATGTTATTGAAAAAGCTGGTGTTGCCGCTCACGTTCACTGTGCTCCATTTCAACGAGTCGGCCGCAAAGTTGTAATTACCACTCACCGATAATGTTCTGAACAGCTTGACTATTTTGTCCTGTTCTGTTTTTTTAGAATAGACTTTAGCTTCAAACTGATTTCCAAAACTGTAATTGAAGTTCATTTGCCGGCCCGCAGTAGTTGGTTTTTCAAAACCTGACAATCGGTTGTTTTCAAAAATATTGTATTGCTGCTCCTCGTCCGATCGAAGATCGGTCCGGACGGACTTGAAATACCCCCAGTCAGGGTTGGTATAGTCGGGTGTAAAGTTGAAGCCAAAGGTTGGTGAAATAACATGCCGCAACC
>JBFIJS010000578.1:0-3437 GCA_041600595.1 Saprospiraceae bacterium
CCCAAATCCTGAATAGCCGGAATTGCCGGGGGGGGTGTTAAGTGCTGGGGAGGTTTTTAAAATTCAAGCATAAGCGCAAATTCAAACTTAAAAATTCCTTGCCCCGGGCCAAGGACGTTTCGCTTTTTCATTTTTATTTAAAACTAAATTCATCAGAACTTAACAGTCCTGGGAATTACCGGAGATGCTCTATCATTTATTCTGGTTTTATTGATTATCTTTTCCGAAAAATAAAAGATATGAAATACGTCTGCTTTTTGTTGCTACCGGCCTTATTGTTCACCGCATGTGCCCATTCGCAAAATAATACAACCAGCCAACCAGTCCTCGCAGGCGGTCCCTGTGAAGGGTGCGAAGCTGTCTTCGAATATGGCGACCACCCACTTTTACCCATCGATACTTTACCCGATTTTCGGGAAGCCGGCAAAAAAATAAGAATCAGCGGGACCATTTTCCAACCCGATGGTAAAATGCCCGCAAAAGATGTGATCCTTTACATTTACCACACCAACCAGGAAGGCCTGTATGCCAACCGTTTTAACAAAAAAAACTGGGAACGCCGGCATGGGTACCTTCGGGGCTGGGTGAAAACCGGCGACGACGGTCGGTACACTTTTTATACCCAGTTGCCCGGTGTTTACCCGGACCGGACCGCATCGGCCCACATACATCCTGTCATTCTGGAACCGAATGGAAAATATTACTGGGTAGAAGAATACCACTTTGCCGGGGATAGTCTGTTGACCGAAAAAGAAAAAGCACCGGTTGCCCCGAGGGGCGGGACCTCCGGCTTGTTGCATCTCCGGCAGGAAGCAGATCTGTGGGTGGCAAAACGGGATTTCGTTTTGGGTAAAAATATACCCGGGTATTAAACCGGCAACCACGGTGTCCCGGATCATCCGACGGTACATTACGCCAGCACGATTCAGGTCTTTTGGTCAGAAGAAACACCCAGTACTTCCATTATTTATACAGAAAAACCTGACCGCTGCTTTACTTTTGCCTAAGAACAAACCGCAAAACAAAACAGCATCCAATGAAAATACCAGTCTTTTTAACCCTGGCATTACTACTCACAAGTTGCGCTGCCGGCGATAAAAAGCGCATACCCCACCCCGATTCCCGCGGCACGCTGGAGCGGCTGGAACAATTCCCTTCCCGTTACGTCGCACCACGTCCTGTGGATGTGTGGCTGCCGGCAGGCTACAACCAAAGCACCCCTTGCCAGGTACTTTACATGCACGACGGACAAATGCTGTTTGACTCCACAACAACCTGGAACCAGCAAGAATGGGGGGTGGATGAATGCCTGACTCAATTAATAGCGGACAAGAAAATCGAACCGACGATCGTGGTGGCTGTCTGGAATGCCGGGGAGGGGCGCCACCCGGAGTATTTCCCCCAAAAGCCTTTTGAAAAACTGCCCGTCGACTTCCGGGACTCTTTGCTGCAGCAGGCCAAAAGAAACGCCCAGACCCCTCTGTTTTCAAAAAACATCGTTTCGGATAACTATCTCAAATTTCTGACGGAGGAACTGAAACCGTTTATTGATGAAAAATACGCCACCAAAAAAGGTGTTGAGCACACCTTTATGGCCGGTTCCAGTATGGGTGGTCTGATTTCGATCTATGCTATTTGCGAATATCCGGGCATTTTTGGTGGCGCAGCCTGCTTGTCGACGCACTGGCCAGGTATTTTTAGCGTGGAAAACAACCCTATTCCCGCGGCATTCACAGATTATCTGGCAAATCATTTACCGGACCCGGCTTCCCACAAAATTTACTTTGATTACGGAACAGCCACACTGGACAGTTTGTACGAACCTTTACAACTGCAGGTGGACACTGTGATGCGGCAGGCAGGTTTTACGGAGGAGAACTGGATAACTTTAAAATTTCCGGGAGCGGACCATTCCGAACGGGCCTGGAGAGACCGCCTGGCTACGCCAATGCTATTCTTACTGGGTAAAAAATGAGCCCGGAATGCTATGAAATCTGATTGCCAAGGGGGGCATACCGGTCAGCAACCGAACTTCCGCCGGCACTTTGTACATTTACCACTTTGTCTGTCAGGTTGCCTGCCACTTCCTTTGAAGCAGGCAGCCCGGTCGCAGAAAAACCGGCGACAATTACCCTCAGATTATCAATAAAATAAATTCTAAATACGTGTTTTTTAAAACTAAATTTCCCACCGGCAAATACAGCGAACTCAACCCTACCCGCATCATTGATACCCTCAGCGAGGTCCAGCAACGCATCGAGGGGATTTTTCCCGACGCGGGGCTCGGCAAGGTGGCCGCAGAGTTGCGGGAGGTCGGCATATGCATCATCGAATTGGTAGATGAACTAAGGCGGCCGCTTTGGTCACTTCGCATCCTGACGGTTACGGCCATCATCAGCCTCATCACCTTTGCGGTTTGGCTGGCCATTCTTACCATTCAGGTTTCTACCTCGTTGAAAGATGGGTTGATGGAAACCCTGCAGGGAGTAGAAAGTGCCACCAATGAGGTGATTCTGCTGGCCATTGGCATCCTCTTTTTTGCAACGTTGGAAAATCGTTTGAAAAGGCAAAAGGCTTTCGAGTCTTTACACCGTCTGCGCAGTATCGCCCACGTGGTGGATATGCACCAGTTGACCAAAGACCCTAACAATCTGATCTCAGGCACCGTCGTCACTTCCACCGCTCCTGCCCGCTCTATGACGCCCTTCGAACTAACCCGCTACCTTGATTACTGTACGGAACTGCTGGCAATCACCTCCAAACTGGCGGCCCTGCATGTGCAGTATTTTCAGGATAAAGAAGTTTTGAAAATTGTCAATGAGGTGGAAATGCTGGCCCACGAGTTGTCCAACAAGATCTGGCAGAAGATCATGATCCTCGATATCATGGTACCGGATATTGATAGAACCGTTCCTCAAAACGCCGAAAGGACAGTAAAATAGTAGCTTACTGTAAGTTTTATGCTTGCATTTGACAGAATTATGCTAACGGATGCAATCCGTTTCCCATCATATTTGCACCTACCAAATGAAGCAAGTCCCGCTAAAAAGACCACCTTTTTTAGCCCCGCCCCAAGAAACCAATTTTTTTAATTACCCGGCAAATACTCCGCCGGCAGCGGCCACTCCTCCCTTTCGCCCAACCAATAAATTTGCAGAATCCACCACCGCTCTCCATCGTTTAGCAACTGAATGGAGTTGATCCCTCTGGCAAAGGGCTTTTCATCGGCCTTGCTCCGGTAGGATTCATAAGTTGTCCAGACGTGTACCAACGATCCGTAAGATTCTGTTTTGCGGTTGATCTCCACTTCGTGAAATCCATTTTCCACCAGCCACTTTCCAGAAGTTTCGATATAATCGTCCGGCGTCATGATCCGGTAACCAACCTTCCCAGCCTGGTTTTTACTGCTCGGAATCAGCCGGGCTTCATCAATGAAC
>JBFIJS010000579.1:0-3428 GCA_041600595.1 Saprospiraceae bacterium
GTGAAGGGTTACGTCAACCTGCCTACCTACAAGCCGGAAGCGTCGGCCGTACCGAATGATTTTGGCAAAAACCACTTTGACTTTAGCATCGACCTGGAAAATATCCCGATTAAAATCATCAATTATTTTGTACCCGAAGTCGAGAACCCCGAAGGCTACCTCAGCGCCAAAAAAGTCAGGATGTATGGCCCCTTCGACAATCCCGAGCTCGACGGAAGGGCTTTTGTCAAAGATGTATCCTTTAAGGTGCAACCCATCCAGACAACCTACCGGGTACAGGAAGGCAGCGTTCTCCTGACCAGCCGCGTCATCGACGCTACGGGCAGTTATGTACTGGATCGCGACAACAATAAAGCCTTCCTGACCGGTGGGCTGGTTCACGACCACTTCCGCGACTTTGGGGTCGACCTTACCATCACGACGGAAAAAGACCGGCCCTTTTTAGGGCTCGACACCAAAGAAAAAGACAATGCGACCTTCTACGGAACGGCTTACGGCACCGGCATGGCCCGTTTTACGGGTAGTTTTAAACAGACCGAACTGGAGGTGCGGGGACGCTCCATGCCCGGCACGCACATGATCCTGCCACTCACCAGCAGTACCATCAGTTCTGACAATCGCTTTATCCGGTTCACGGAAGAAGAGCGGAAACTGGAAAACCAGATCGACAAAGACACCCCGGTGGAAGAGCCCCGTGGGCTGAACATGAGTTATTACCTCGAAATCACGCCCGATGCGTTGGTGGAGGTTATTTTTGACAAAGCCTGGGGCGACGTACTGAGTGGCACCGGACAAGGGGATATCTCCGTCTTTCTGGACAGAAAAGGCAACTTTACCATGTTGGGGGATATAACCGTTGTGAGCGGCGACTACCTGTTTACCCTGATGAACCTCGGCGTCAACAAGCCCTTTGTGGTCGCTCCCGGCGGAACGATCAAGTGGTCGGGTGACCCTTATAATGCCGACATAAAAATTGACGCTATTTACAGCGGGGTCAACGCATCGGTTTACAGCCTCATTCAGGAGTACCTCACGGTTGCTTCTTCCGAAACGCGGGATCTGGCCCGCAGCTCGACGCCGGTTTTACTGGAAATGAACCTCTCCGGTAAACTGCTGACACCAGACATCAAGTTCGACATTTCATTCCCGCAGTTGGACAGCGAGCTGAAAAGTTTTGCCGAAAACAAACTCCGCGCCACGCGCAACGACGAAAACGAACTCAACCGGCAGGTATTCGGTTTGCTGGTGCTGGGGCAGTTTCTGCCGTCGGGGTCGTCCATCCAGGCTGGCGATGTGGGATTGAATACCCTGAGCGAAATGATTTCCAACCAGTTGTCCATTTTTGTGACCGAGTGGGTCTCCGAGTTGGTATCGGGCACCAATTTTATCAAAGGCATTGATGTCAACATCTCCGTCAACCGGTTTACCACCGAAGACCTGACCACTGCCGACCTCAGCACCAGCAACGAGGTATCCACACGTTTCAGGGTAAAATTCAGTGATCGGGTATCGTTCAATATCGGTGGTCAATATGGCCTGAACAACAACATTTCTACCATTAATACCGGCCAGTGGGCGGGTGAGTTTGAGGTGGAAACCGTACTGACCAAAGACCGCCGCCTGGTCTTCAAAGCCTACAGTACGACCGACCCCGATCTGACCGGGGGCCGGCGGAATAAATACGGAGGAAAAATTGTTTTTCGAAAGGAATTTGATTCAGTTAAGCAACTATTCAAGAAATAAATGCCTTGATCTTTTGTCAAAACAAAGTGGCACTCCCTGTGTTTCCTCCTATGTTTGCAATTTATTTATTGTCATTTAGAAACCGGATGTTAGTAGTCAGATCGTTGGACTTTGGAAACTGATTTGTCTGATGAAAATTGACCCAAGCAGGTCTGACTGTTGATTTCTCTCAAATAATTTATGAAAAAAGTTAAAACCCTGGGCGAGTTGAAAGCCGCCGGATATAAATCACGCCGCATCAAAGACGAACTGAGGGCCAATCTCATTCAGAAGCTCAAAAACAAAGAACCCGTTTTCGAAGGCATCTACGGCTTCGAAGATACAGTCATACCCGATGTGGAAAGGGCCATTCTTTCCCGCCACAATATTATCCTGTTGGGGCTGCGCGGCCAGGCAAAGACCCGGATCGCCCGGTTGCTGGTCAATTTGCTGGACGAGTACATGCCGATTGTTGCCGGCAGCGAATTAAATGACGACCCCCTGGCCCCGATCAGCCGCTATGCCCGCGATCTGATCCGGGAGAAAGGCGATGACACCCCAATCGATTGGGTACACCGCAATGACCGTTATGTAGAAAAACTGGCGACTCCCGATGTAAGTATTGCCGACCTCGTCGGAGACGTTGACCCGATCAAAGCGGCTACTCTGAAACTGGCTTACGCCGACGAGCGGGTGCTGCACTTCGGACTGATTCCGAGGTCGCACCGCAGCATCTTTGTCATCAATGAATTGCCCGACCTGCAGGCCAGAATACAGGTTTCCCTCTTCAATATTTTGCAGGAAGGCGATATGCAGATCCGTGGTTTTAAGCTGCGCCTGCCACTCGATATCCAGTTTATGTTCACGGCCAACCCGGAGGATTACACCAACCGGGGGAGCATCATCACCCCGTTGAAAGACCGGATCGAGAGCCAGATTCTGACCCACTACCCCCGCTCCATTGAGATTGCCAAAACGATCACGCAGCAGGAAGCACACCTTGCCGACGAGCAGAAAAAGCAGGTCAAGGTGCCTGAGATGTTGCAAACATTGCTGGAGCAAGTTTCATTCTGCGCCCGCGAAAGTGAGTTGATCGACGAAAAAAGTGGTGTATCGGCCCGTTTAAGTATTTCCGGTTACGAAAATCTGGTCAGCACGGCCGAGCGGCGTATGCTCGTCAACAGCGAAAAATCTACAGCAGTTCGCATTACTGATTTCTGGGGTGTCGTACCGGCCATCACCGGCAAGGTGGAATTGGTTTACGAAGGCGAACAAGAGGGCCCTTATGTCGTTGCCCTGAGCCTGATCGGTGCGGCGGTCAAGGAGTTGTTCCTTACTTATTTCCCAAACCCGGATAAACTTCGCCGGGGAGAAAACCGCGACCCTTACGGCATCATTAAGGCCTGGTTTGCCGGCGGCAATAAGGTCAATCTGCTGACCGAAGCCACCAATCAGGAATACAAAAAAGAGTTGAACAGTGTGGCGGGTTTGCAGAAATTTGTCGCAGCATACAACATACCCAAATCTGAAGAATTGGCTTTCATGGAATTAGTGTTGTTCGGCCTGACCGAGTTCAACGTAATCGGTAAAAACCTGGTGGAAGCAACGATGACTTTCGAGGACAGCCTCGCCGGCATGTTCGATAAAGATGACGACGACCCGGAAGACATGTTTTGAGAATAAAAAAATCCGTGAGTGCCGGGACA
>JBFIJS010000580.1:0-3426 GCA_041600595.1 Saprospiraceae bacterium
GGCCTCGATCACCAACTTGCCATCGAGAATATAACTGTTGGAAGGACTGGCTGTATAATTTTGTGATTCATTGTTGCCCCAGCCACTGTTACCAAGTTCGTGGGTCCAGGTATTGAGGTCCAGTGCATTACCGTTAAATTCGTCCTGCCATACCAGGGTGTACCCCTGATAATTCAGTGGAGATGTGTAACCATCCCCGCTACCTACCGGCAGAAAATCATCGTCATTGCGAATGGTGCCGATGCCTCTCCCCAACACAATGATGGCGTTGGTGGGGTTGGACAATTCAACGTAGAATTCTTCATCGATCTCTTTCAACGTATCCGTCATGATTTCGAGGTTGATTTCCATCTCTGTCACACCCGGTGCAAAAGCCAGCGTGCCGCTTTTGGCCAAGAAGTCTTCGCCCTCTACTGCAGTACCCTCCAGGGTGTTATAATCAACGGTTACTTCCTCGGTACTTGACCGGTTAAGGCGAACTCTGAAACTGTAAGGAGTAATGCCTTCATCTCCCTCAAACCTGCTGACCGAGTTGATAGATAATTCCGGAAAATTTACAACATCCGGCCCGTCATCTTCTGTGTTTCCACAAGCGATAAGTATCAATAAGAGAGATAGTGAGTAATATTTGAGGAAAGAAAACATGTCTATTGATTTTTTTTTTAAAATGATAATCAGAATAAAAAGTGATAAAGCGTGGGAAAAATCTGGCGTTATAGCGAACAGCGAACTGCCTGTACATGAGAGCACACCGAAAACCTGATTTAAAGATTTTTTTCGAAGATTTCAGGCGTGCTTGTAAAGAAACAAACCTTTCCGGCCCCGACTGACCAGGTACCGGAAAGGTGTCTGTTTTTTTTCATCTGACTGAATGGAAAAGCGTGCAGGTTACTCGGAAATGTAGGTGAAACGCCAGGCACCATTACCTCCGATTTTTACTTCTATTTCCAACAGATCGTTCGCTCCGTTTTCCTCCATCCGCAGGATGGTGTAAGTAACGCTGGTCTGCGGGGTATTTACCTCCGCACCATTGGCAGCCTTGGGCAGGCCCAAAAACGCACCTAAGCCCGTAACGATCAATTGATCAGGCGGCCCTGCAACCAGGGTGTAATTATGCTCGCCGGAACCCCAGGGAGCCAGGGCATCGGACAGATCTGCTTCGTTCACACATTCAAAGTTGAAGCCCATATAATCTTCACCCCAGATGTCGCCATTGGTATTGTAGATCATTTTTCCTTCACCGGTAAAAGTCCAGGTATCATCGAATGCACAAGGGCGGGCATCCACATCCGACTGGCCGTTGGCCCACCAGGTGGTGCTTCCGTCCGACGGACCTACCCACAAGGCACCAGGCCCGGGGTTAAGCCTCCAAACCTTTTCGCTGCAATCGCTGAGGAACTCATACAAAGGGTTCCCTTCGCACTGGAATGGTGCATCGTCCGCTACATCCAGGATTTTTGAGGAAGTAGCAGAACCACCTGCGGTGAAAATCGTCAACTCAATTTCGTAGTTTCCTTTTTCCGGATAAAAGGCCTGCACCACCTCGCCGGTGGCTGTTGAACCGTTGCCCAGATCCCAGATAAACTGGAAAGCCCCCTGTGTCGTATTGCGCAGGATGTAGGTATTGGGATTGGCACCGGGTTCGATGGTGAAATCAGCGCTCGTCGGCGCAGGTGGCAACTCTATCTTATCGTCCTGCTGTGGATCGCAGGCGATAAACATCAGAAGTGCCGAGATACAGATAATTATATTTTTCATGTTAACATTATTTTGATTAAAAGATTGGATTCTTAATAGCCAAAGTTCTGCACCAGCGCACCTTGCGCCAGGTCGATCTCCTGTTGGGGTATGGGCAGGTACTCGTGAATACCTTCCACAAAATTTGGCAATACATCGGCAGCCCTGCCAGTCCGGACCAAATCCCAAAAACGATGACCTTCCGTGGCCAACTCCAACTGCCGCTCTTTCGCAATGGCATTCAACAGACTTTGTCCGGTGATATTACCCGGATACGGCTGCAGGCTGACCCTCTGCCGGACCTGGTTCAGGTATTGCCGGCCTTTGGTATCGTTGCCGCTTCTGGCCAACGCCTCGGCAGCCATGAGCAGCACATCTGCATAACGAATGGCACGAACATTATCTGCCCACTCCAAAGACGTCTCACCATCAGTGGCGATATTGGCCGCTAACGGAGCATATTTTTTGATAAAATAATCCGTATTCTGGTAGCCCTCTGTGTAGCTGGCACCGGAATTATTCTGTAATGCCTTACCATCAACGATGGTATGCTGGAAACGGGGATCATTTTGCATCACTTCTACCAATTCGGGCGTGACCGGGCAAAAGCTCCAACCCGCAGCATACAACGGACCGGCATAATCTCTCATACCAAAGAACTGCACACTGTAATTACCCTCGGTTGAATTATTGACCGGACCGGACAAGAAGCAACATCCAAAATCGCCGGGGCGATTATCCGAAAACTGGATTTCAAAAACAGATTCGGGGCCCCATTCATTTTCCCGTAAGAAAATGTCACCGTAATTTGGCATCAAAAAATAGTTGCCGGAGTTGATCACTTTCTCAAAATGCTGGGCGGCTTCTCCCATCCGGCTCTCGTTATTTCGGAAAAGAATAACCTTACCATGAACGGCACTGACTGCGCCCTGGGTGATCCGGCCAAGCTCACTGCTCGGAACCGTTTCGGGAAGTTCCGGTGTTGCTGCGGCATCTGTCAGATCTTGTTCGATCAGGTTGTATACCTCCTCCGGAGTGGCTTGGGTAACACCAAAAATTTCCTCCACGCTGATTGGCTCGGTAAACAAAGGAACGTTACCAAATAAGCGCACCAGATCGAAATAGAACCATGCCCGGAGAAATTTCAATTCCGCTTCGGTTCTGGCCACAAAAATGCCATCCAGCTCGCTCCGTCTTTCATTGATTTTTTGCAGCAATAAATTTGCCCGGTAGATACCTGTGTAATTTTTTCGCCAAAGCCCCATTTGCGGTCCGAGAAATGGATTTAAGGAAAAATTATCCCAGGCAACCCAGTTTGGTTGATCGGAAGCATCACTACCTCCGGCAAAGCAATCGTCGGAAGCGGCGTTGAGCAGGCCCAGTTGCATGGTCCAGCCATCGGTACCCTGCCAGCCGATCACATCGTAGGTGGCTACCAGGCCTTGAAAGATTTCCTCTTCGTTGCGGTAGAAGTTGGTTTCCAATTCCGTCCCGCGGGGCTTTAGCTGAAGGAAATCATCTTTACATGAAGAGGCCAGGACACAGGCCAAAACAAGCATGCAGGATTTTAAAAATATTTTATTCTTCATGATTCAACTTAATTTATGTTGCGGTGAAAATTAAGTGTTTTTTATCGGGATTGTAGCCGGCAGCAAAGACCTGTGCTATCTAAATGACAAAAAAACACCC
>JBFIJS010000581.1:0-3412 GCA_041600595.1 Saprospiraceae bacterium
GGGCGTTAGTCACGTTGATCTGAAAAAAATTGGAGGCATCGCAGCTGAAATCTTTGATCGGCAGCCCCAAATTACAGCCGGAAGGGTTGGAAAGAAGTACCGGAGGGTTGGTCTCCGCCAAAAGCGTATGCGAGGCGAACAGACCAAGCAAAAGTGTCCAGCGGGAAATGATCCAAATTGTATAGTGAGGCATATTGGTTGTTCCTGATGAAGTTTTTTTAGATTGAGTGTCAGGTGTTTGTACTGTGTTTCTCAGGTGCGGGGAGGGTACATTAAGTTCATGGATGGATCATAATTGGATGGAAACAAAGTCTGGCAAAAGTAATGAAATAAATTATTCCTGTGCAAGTATGGGCGTTCTATTTCTCAATTCCTCAACGTATTGTCGATATTTTGTTGAAAACGATGTAACTGTACATTGCCACCCAACGATGTTTTGTGGCAACCGGATTTGATCCGGTAGGTTGGTAGTACATCCGGCATAAAAGTTTGTCCAAAGGGATTAACAGTTAATGCGGAACAAATGATAGTCTGATTAGTGCTATCGGGTAGCGAAAAACGAGCGACTTTTCCAACCGGCCATTTACGTAAAATCCATATTGATCAATTATTTGAATTGCAGATAATTAATAATTTATTGATTTTTTTAATAATTCACCGATTAGGTATGTTTTTGGCAAACGATTTGAAAATTTCCGAAATAAATCAAAAAATGATTTAGCCTCAACTTTTCTTTGCTAAATTTGCCGGCGGAAAAAGGATCAATGTAATTTCCATGAACACTTTCAATAAATACCAACTCCCGTACTTAATTCTTTTGTCAGTTCTTTTTGCAACCACTTTTGGTTGTCGAAATGACGAGCCCGTCACGCCATCCTCTACAAATCTGGTTCAGAATGAAGACGCTGCTGTTCCCCTTGCCTGGATGGATCTGTTGTTAGAAATAGACCGGTACACTCAGGATTTCAGGCCCATACCAGTGGCCAGGGCTCTGGCCTATATCAACATGGCAGCCTATGAATCGGTCATGGTTGGAATGCCTGATTACAACTCCCTGCAAAACCTTTATACCGGTTTGTCGATGCCGGATATGGGAAATGGAAATTACCACTATCCAACCGTCGTTAATGCTGTTTATGCCAGTCTGTTCAAAAGAATGCTTCCAAGTGAATTGATCCTGGCCGACCAACAAGCCAACCTCCAGTTCGAGATATTGGCCCTGGAAAATTCTTTTAGTCAGGAATTCAGGACAAAGGTTGGTGCAGATGTTTTTAACCGATCAAAAGACCACGGAGAAGCAGTGGCTGATGCGATGTGGAACTGGTCGAGAACAGACCCGTTTGGCCATGAGGTTTACAAAAATCCCCGTCCTGAAGGCTACACCCCTCCATCCGGGCCGGGTCTGTGGCAACCTACCTACCCGGATTTTGGCGCTGCCATTTTCCCATACTGGGGAAAAGGCCGGACGTTTGCCATCAGCGATACTGATAAATTGGCGAGAAGTCCGCTGGTTTTTAGTGAAGATTCGAACTCGCCGTTTTACATCCAGGCCCTGGAAGTCAAAAGTGCTGTCGATAACCTCGATTTTACCAATCAATGGATCGCAGAATTTTGGAGTGATGACTTTCTGGGTGAAACATTTGCCGCTCCCACAAGGTGGATCGCTGTGACCAATCAGATCATAAATACCGAGCAATGCAATCTGGAAACAGCACTGTACGCTTACGCAAAAGTTTCCATTGCACTAAACGACGCCTCGGTGGCCGCCTGGCATTCCAAATATGTTTACAACGTCGAGCGTCCTGTCTCCTACATCAATCGGGTGTTGGATGCCGACTGGAAACCCCACCGTGATTCTTCGCCACCATTCCCGGCATTTCCTTCCGGCCACGCCACTTTTGGCGCCGCCGCCGCCGAAGTGCTTTCCCATATATTTGGTTACTCCTACTCCATGACCGACCGTAGCCACGATGGACGTACGGAATTTCTCGGGATGCCCCGTTCTTTCGACACCTTTTACCAAATGGCGGAGGAAAATGCGGCCTCCCGGATTCCATTAGGGGTTCATTTCAGAATGGATGCGGAGGAAGGCTTGCGCCTCGGATACAAAGTTGGAAGAAAAGTCAACCAAATGCCTTTCAAGTAAACCCAACAGTTGTTGGCAACGCAACCCCGAAGCAATCAACTAAAGATTGCCGGGAGCTCCCGAAATCTTGTCTTTCCTTTGCCTTTACGCAACCTATCCGTAAGGTACTATTTCAATTTTTTAGTCTGGAACTTGAAAACCAACTGGTAGTGACAGGTCCCCGGGGAATTTGTATTGCCAGAAAAAATGAACATATGCCCTGATTTACCCGGTGAATATTGTGCATTTTGCCAACCGGCCAACTCTGCATTATTGTATTTTCCATTCCCTCCCATTCAATTATTTTGTTTTTACTGACTCCTTTTTCCGAAGAGTAACCGACGCTGATGGACCGACACCACGTTGAGCTACATACTCTTTCACATTGAAATATTTGTTATTTGTAAAAAAAAACACATTTGTAGTTCTTTTTTACAAAGCTCTTTAGTTACCTTTGTTTCGCTTGAAAAAGCAGCCCACACTAACATCAAGACTGACGACCAATCGCCCATGACCACAAATGGTTGGTTATCCTATCTCCTTGATTTTCTGAGAACCCTATCATACATTATTGGAACCGTTACACCCAACCCTGTTGTGAATTTGTTGCTGACCGGTACATTTTTTACGTATGGCGATAGAATTTATGGCCGCTCGTAATGAGTTGATATTCCGGAGTTTAGCATTCTGAAATTTAATAATCACTTACGACATAATTGGAAAAACATGGGCATAAAAAGACATTGTTGTCTGAAAAAATAACTGTTTCCCGGAAAGCCAAAACCAAGAGTTTACACACCACACCACACTTGTTCCATCAGAACCCACATTAGAACATCCTTTATAAGGAAGCAATAACAACTTGTGCCATGTGGCATCTGAATGGCTGCCTGCATGTATCCATCCCCACAACTTTGATTGCTTTCCATCCCTGAACATCATTGAATGACCGATTTAGCATTTGCCTGGAACGTTGATCCGGGAGGACCTTGCTGTGTCATCAATAGATGGCATTGCAATGACCTTCAAGAGCCATGTTTCAGGCTGAATACTGGTATGTCCCATTGAGAATCTTTAACCAACCATACTCACTCATTACACATTATTCAACATGATGAAAATAACAACTACTTTAAACCTGCTATTCACCCTTGCAACAATCCCTGTTTTTTGTCAACAAACCGAATACCTTATGAACAGCACCTTGACCCAAATCAATGGGTGTAGCGGCTATTTTATGGATAGTGGTGGTGGTATGGGCCCTTACGGAGCCAATGAAAGTTTTAC
>JBFIJS010000582.1:0-3410 GCA_041600595.1 Saprospiraceae bacterium
ACACAGCGCGGAAAAGGTATTCAGCACGGGCTGCACCAAAAGCCGGGATTTCCTCGTTTACCTGTTGGCATTCAATGAAAAAAACATAATTTTATTCTCGTTTAATAAGACAGTATGGAAAACCACATCACAAAACGAGCAGAGCAATTTATTGTCAGTCTCCTGACCAACGAGCTGACCGAAGACCACCAGTATCACGATCTTTCCCACACCTTGTCCGTCCGGGATGCCAGTTTGGTCATTGGCCGAAAATACCAGCTTGATGATCACACTTTAGAATTACTCGAACTCGCCGCACTGTTCCACGACTCCGGTTTTGCCAGGCAATATGAACAACACGAGGATGCCAGTATGGAGATTGCCAAAGAATTTTTAACCCGGGAAAAGTACCCTCCGGAAAAGATCAAAAAAGTACTCGAACTCATCGATATCACCAGGGTCGGCACCATGCCAAAAACTATGACCCAGAAAATACTGAAAGACGCAGACTTCAATACCTACGGCCGATCCTACCGACAAAACGCCGAAGCCCTGCGGCACGAGTGGCAGGTGTTTCGGGGACAACCGATATCGGAGCAGGAATCGGTGGAAAGCAGTGTGGATTTTTGGATGAACCATGAGTTTTTTACCGGCGAGGCACACGCTTTATTTGGCGAGGAAAAAAGAAAGGCTTTGAAAAAATTCAAAAAACAAAAGGAAGCCCTGCAAAATAAAGGAGGTAAAAAAAAATCCCCGGATGATTTCGACTTCTCGCTCAACAGCAGTAAATCTGCCCAGATGATGTTTAAAACGACGCTGCGCAACCAAATCGACCTGACCAACATCGCCGACAACAAAGCCAACATCATGCTCACCATCAATTCTGGTATCATCACTGTCGGCATCCCTCTATTGTTCAGATTGATCGGTGAAAACCCCTACCTCATTTATCCCGTGGCGGTACTGATTCTGACCTGCCTTCTTTCCATCGTCTTTGCCACACTCGCCACCCGGCCTGCCAAAATGAGTGGTGAGACGGACCTCAACCAGGTTGAAAAGGGAAACACCAATCTTTTCTTTTTTGGTAACTTCTTTCGCATGCCTAAGAATGAATACCGGGAAGGTCTTAAGAAAGTAGTGGAAAACGACGAATTACTGGATAAGACCATTGTCAACGATATGTATTACCTCGGCTTGTCTTTGGGGAGAAAATACAGCCGGCTGCACACCACCTATAGTGTATTTATGATCGGCATGGTCGTGACGGTAATCGTTTACGTTATTGCTTATTTGTTTTTGCGATAACAGACCGGGTCAACGTTTCAACCAAAAAAAAAGAAGCGACGTCAGTGCCACTCCTTTTTTGATACCATTCACTGCGGACTATTTAAACAAGCCTCCGGCTATTCCTCCGAGCTTACCTTTTGCCAGTCCCTTAGCAGCATCCATCAGCCCCCCGGCATCGGCACCAAGTCCGAGCGTGGACATCAGGTTATCCTGGGTTACATTGCCGGCGCCGCCCATTTTGCCGGCAAGCCCACCAATAATGCTTTGCATCCCGCTACCAGCTACCATTCCGGCTACCGATTCGGGCAGGCCCATTTTAGTCATGATATTTTGCAGCAACATTCCTTTCAGGTGGTTGAAAAGGCTGTTATTGGTCAGGCCACTGCCGCTATTGAACATAGCAAGGACGCCAGAAATATTGCCAGCTGTCACTTCTTTCATTAATCCGTTTTGTAAGGTATTGGAAGCGATCGGCAGTACCTGTTTAGCCTGCTCGCTGGGAATGCCTGCTTTATCGGTAATGGATTGCAGTACATCTCCGCTGATGGAACTCATTAGTTTGTCTAACATGATTCTATTTTTATTAGGTTTAAAATATTGATTCAAACATTAGACGGAAAAAAGACAAAAAGGTCAGGTATTTGAGTCCAATCAATCAATTTTATTTCATTTCCAATCCCTCTCCCTGCTTAAAAGCCTTATATCTCCCCTTGCTGAATTTCGACCCGTTGAAGGTTTCCGTTTTCCGTAGCTCTTTTTGTTGCTCTTCGGGCAGTTGGGTAAAATCACTACACTTGGAAGAGCAGCAACTATGGTACTTTTCAGCACAATCGTCGCACTGGATAAAGAGAAGGTGGCAGGCATCGTTGGCGCAGTTGACATGGGTATCGCAAGGGCTGCCGCACTGATGACAGCGAGCAACTACCTGATCGTTGATGCGCTCGCCGAGGCGCTCGTCGAAGACAAAATTTTTGCCGATGAATTTATTGGGCAGACCGTATTGCTCGCACTGGCGGGCGTATTCGATGATGCCGCCGTCCACCATGAAGACATTTTTAAAACCTTTATGTAAATAATACGCACTGGCTTTTTCGCAACGGATGCCGCCGGTACAGTACATCACAATGTTCTGGTCTTTTTTGTCCTCCAGCATATCTTCTACGAGGGGCAATGCTTCCCGAAAAGTAACTACATCCGGGCGGATGGCATTTTCAAAATAACCGACTTCGCTTTCGTAGTGGTTGCGCATATCGACCACAATGGTGTCGGGGTCGTCCGTCAGTTCGTTGTAGGATTTGGCGTCGAGGTGGCGGCCGCGTTTGGTCACATCAAAGGTGGCATCGTCGAGGCCATCGGCGACGATCTTGGTGCGGACTTTTATTTTTAGTTTGAAAAAAGATTTGCCGTCGTCGTCGATGGCAATGTTGAGGCGGATGCCGTTCAGGAAGGGGATGGCGTAGAGCCGTTTTTTGAATTCCTCAAAATTTTGTTCCGGCACGGAGATCTGTCCGTTCACACCTTCCCTGGCTACGTAAATACGACCATAAACCCCCACCTCATCCAGTGTCTGGTAGAGTTGGTTGCGGAACAGTTCCGGATTGGCAATGTGGGCGTACTGGTAAAAGGAAAGGGTGGTGCGCTTTTCATGGCTGGCGAGCAAGCGCTGTTTCAGCTCGTCGTTGTTGACTTTGTTGTACAGTTTCATTGTTAAAGGTTTCAGTGACAATTGCAGGTTATCCTGAAAGAGGAAAGCGCAAAGGTAAGGAAGGGGAGAGAGCGAATGGTAAAAGGTCTGCCAAAATTAAGCTCAAACAGAACAAAGACGATACACCTTTCGATGAGTTTTAGGGTTACTCAAAACCGCTGCCACCTTTTACCCCATAACGAATGGCAAACCGTCGTCCCAAACGGAAGCCTGTTTACTCCTTCACCTTTGTATCCATGACAATTGTCACCGGCCCGTCGTTCAGCAACTGCACTTTCATATCGGCCCCAAATTCCCCTGTTCCAACTTCCAACCCTGATACGGCCCGCAGCGTTTCTACAAATTTTTCGTAAAGAGGAATGGCCACTTCCGGCCTGGCCGCCGAAATGTAAGAAGGCCGGTTACCCTTTTTGGTACTTGCATGCAGCGTAAATTGACT
>JBFIJS010000583.1:0-3402 GCA_041600595.1 Saprospiraceae bacterium
GGAGGCAAAAGTCAGGGCCAGAAAGAAGCCGACCATATCCGTAATGGTGGTCAAAATGGGTCCGGAGGCCAGTGCGGGATCAATGTCCCGGCCTTTCAGCAACAAGGGGACAGTGCCGCCGATCGAGACCGCCACCAGGGTATTGATGGCCAGTGCGCCACCGGCCACCACTCCCAGGTAAATATTACCTTTCCAAAGCCAGGCCGCCAGTCCGATCAGCACCCCCAAAACGGTCCCGTTGATCAGACCGACACTGATTTCCTGCCACCAAACCCGCAGCACTTCCACCGGCCTGACTACCCCCAGAGATAACTCCCGCATACTGACCGCAACGGCCTGGTTGCCGGAGCACCCGCTCATGTCCGAAATGATCGGAAGGAATACCGCCAGGGCGATGACGGATTCCAGAATATCCTGATGATAGGCAATGACCGAAGCCGCAACGATATTCAGCAGGATGTTGACGGAGAGCCAGGACAGTCGCCTTCTGGCCCGTAAAAAGACCGGCATGGTACGGAGTTCGTCACCACCGACGATCCCCTGGCTTTCCAGGTGCTCCTGGGTGACCCGTTCGTTTTCTGCTTCGAGCACATCGCGCCGCAGCACCACGCCGAGGAGGTTTTTTTCCTCGTCCACAACGGGGGCACCGAAGAGGTTGTAATCGTCAAAAAAGACAATGAGCTCGTCCAGAGAGGCGTGGTGATCCAGGTACAGAATATCCTCGATGAGGATGCTGGATAGTTGTGTACTGGAGGGAGTCAGGAGGAGGTCTTGCAGTTGCAGTACGCCGAGCAATTTGCCCGTAGTGGAAGTGACAAATACATATTTGATGAGGTAATCAGCGTATTCTTCCCGGTTGAGACGGAAGTCCTCTATGACTTCGCCGACCGTTTTGGTTTTAGGGTAAACGATGTACTCCGTCATCATGAGGCCCCCGGCGGTGTCGTATTCATAGGCCATCAACCGGCGGACATCGGCGGCTTCTTCCGGATCCATTTTTTCCAAAATGGCCTGCGCTTCCTCATCGTCCATTTCCTGTATCAGATCGGCCTGGTCGTCGCTGTCCATTTCGGTGAGGATGGCCGCAGCCTGTTCCGATTCCATGTCTTCAAACAGGTCCACGGCCTGCGATTCGGGCAGTTCTTCTACTACCTCGGCGGCATCTTCCGGCGACAACAGTCGCAGCAGTCCCATCTGGTGCTCTTTGCTCAAATGCCCCATCAGGTGGACAATTTCCTTGGAAGTAAGGTCGTCAACGATTGCCGTCAGTGCGACGTGATCGTTTTGTTTGAGCAGCTGTACAATCTCTTCTTTCAGATTCAACACTTGAGCGATGGCCATAGTCAATCAGGTTTTTACAGAACAACGTGAAGTAAACAGGATTCGGCTGCTAGTTAAAGAATAAAATGGATCATTAAAAACGAGAATCGCAACTATTGCTCTGCCCCGGGTAGTT
This sequence comes from Saprospiraceae bacterium, assembly GCA_041600595.1. GTDB lineage: Bacteria > Bacteroidota > Bacteroidia > Chitinophagales > Saprospiraceae > UBA6168. The sequence continues at coordinate 1,457 of JBFIJS010000583.1, forward strand.
TTCCAACATGAGCTGGTCGGGAAGTCAACCTTTTTGCCGGCTTGTCAGGCTTTTCAGACAGGCGGGTAGAATCCGGGAAAAAATATTTTCCTGCGAGCTGTCAGCCGTTTAATTTTGCCGGAACATCATACTCGATTTGAGCCGCCTTTCTGCACAGCCCGCTTCATCATTTGCAGGCCGGGAAACAGGAAAGAAGCAGCTAAAGTCGGGCTAATTGAAAATACATTTATGACTGTCCAGCAAAGCATCGAGATCAAAGCCCCTGCCCGAAAAATATTTGCCTATTTACTGGAAGTAAATAACCGAAAGGATTTTGTCCCGGCGCTGGAAGAAGTCATCCTGCTCGATCCATTGCCCATCAAAGAAGGCAGCCGGTACACGGAAGTGGCCAGCATTGCCGGTCGGCGCCTCGAAACCACCTACCAGGTAACCGTTCTGAAAAAGGACCGGCAATTATCTGCCAAAACCCTGCAAAGCGTGTTTCCGATCCAGGCAGATTTGATCCTGGTGGAGCAGAACGATTTTTCTACCCTGCAGATGCAATTGGATTTTCAACTGAGTGGTGCTTTCCGGTTGGCTTCGGGAATCATCCGCGGTATTGTCAACCAGCAATCAAGAGATATTTTACGACAAATAAAACAGCGTTTGGAGGCGGTTTAACCCACTTTACACCTCACTCGGCAGCACGCCGTATGCTGCCTTGAAGCTTCTGGTGAAATACGACAGACTGCTGTAGCCCACCTCCATCGCAACCTCGGAAACGTTGCCGTGCCCCTTTTCCAACAGCTCTTTAGCCCGGGCCAGCCGAAACGAACGGATGAGCTCGTTGGGACTTTTTCCTGTCAGCATTTTTAATTTGCGGTGCAGCTGGCTGCGGCTAAATGCGACGGCGCCGGCCAGGTCTTCTACTGAGAAAAATTCGTTATCCATGTTTTCTTCGATGGCGGTGCTCACTTTTTGCAGGAAGCGTTCATCGGTGGAGACGACAGCGATTTCGGAGGGTTTTAAAGTGGTTGTTTTGGGATAAGTGGCCAACTTGCCGAACCGTTCCTGCAACTTCCGTCGCAGCTCGACCAAATTCTTTGCCCGTACCTGCAGTTCAAGTTCGTCGAAAGGCTTGGTCAGGTAAGCATCGGCTCCGGTTTCGAGGCCCTCCACTTTGTGCCGCTGCCCGGCTTTGGCTGTCAGTAGAATAATGGGAATGTGACTGGTACGCTCGTCGGTTTTGAGTTTTTCGCATAGCTCGAAACCGTTCATTTCGGGCATCATCACATCACTGACGATGAGGTCGGGGATATGCTCGAGTGCGGCGGCAAGGCCCAGTTTGCCGTTTTCGGCGGTCAAAATCTGGTATTCGCTCTGCATGGTCTCAGCGATGAAACGACGCAGGTCGGGATTGTCTTCCACGATCAGTAGCAAGGGAAGGCCGGCGGTCTGGTTGGTGGTTGGTTCGGCAGGGCCGGTTTCATCGGCCATATCCGCTGGCAGGGTAGCAGGTGGCGGCGGATTTCCGGTAGTTTCCCGATTGGTTATTTCCTGTTCTGAAAATGCTTCTTTCGCTGCGGGCAAGCTCACCTTAAATACCGTTCCTCTGCCTGCTGCACTATCCACACTGATTTGTCCCCGGTACAGTTCCACCAGTTCTTTTACCAGGCTGAGACCGATACCCGTGCCTTTGTCGCCCGTGCCTTCCACCTGGTAGAATCGTTCAAAGATTTTATCCAGGTCCGGTTGCGCAATACCGGGGCCGCTGTCTTCCACACTGATTTTCAGACGGCCATCTTTCAGGATAATTTTTACGGCTACTCTGCCACCTGTCGGTGTGTATTTGAAAGCATTGGAGAGCAGGTTGACGACGATCTTTTCGAGGTGGTCCCGGTTAAAATAGACGGTTTGTCCGGCCTCCGGAAATGCGGTCTGAAAATGAATTTGGCGCCGCTCCGCCA
>JBFIJS010000584.1:0-3397 GCA_041600595.1 Saprospiraceae bacterium
CTTAAAATCCCTTGAGGAGCACCCCGAAGTGAATTCGGGACAGGCTTTCCGGGTGTTGCCAAAAGAACGACTTTTCCTGCTCCGCATTTTTTAAACATACTTAAATTACACGGTACTTAGGCTACGCAAGTAATTACATTACTTTTCAATTAGTTTTTTTGTTGCTAAATGAATGCAGGCGATCAAACTTCAGGGTATTTATTCCAAATTAATTGCATTAGCCATCGTTCCGGTTCCGTTCAACAAATCAAACAGCGAAACTTTAAGCATGACCGCTTTTCCACTTGGCGAAACGATGGCTTTTTCGTGCGTCATTTCCTTTACTTTTTTCTCAAAACGATAAATACTGATGGCAGAGGAAGCCTCCAGTAAATGACGTTGGGCAGCAGAAAGTTTTGTCAGATCTGCCGGATCGGCCAGATAATCAAAAAACCGCTTGAAACTTCCTGTATTGTAGCTAAAATTGGTTTCTAAAATAGGTGGCATGTCTACATGTTGCAGGTGGCTCCCCATCTTAACAAGCGCTTGGTTGAGCGCATCCACCCGCAGAAAACGGGCGTCAATGGTAAAAATAAAATTTGACCAGTCGCTCTTCGTTTGCACATAAGTAATCCCCTCTGTTTCCTGCAAACCTGCTTTTAGTGTTCGCAACAATGTCTCTACCTCATACTCACTCGGCACCCGGTAGCTTTCCACCCGCTGCATCCGCATATATTGCTTCATTTTGCCCTTGCTCCTGCTCAGGTCAATCACAAATGACAACTCTCCCGATCCATCGGCTTTGAGATTGACTTCTTCCCGTACTTCAAAACAGCCGGCCAACAGCAGGGAAAGGAGTAAAGATGTGGTTTGGAAAAGACGCTTCTTCATGGTTTACAGGAATTAAAATATTTTGAAAAGCGAAACAGTTGGCAGTTTGAGCGTAGCGAAATCCCGAATTTTCTACGGGAAAGCAGTTTTGTAATATTTTATAAATCAACACTTTTTGCTTTTCAGCGTATCGATTATTTAACACCACCAACTCAACTGCACTACGTTCTAAATAATTTCCGGTAGATTTTCCATACCGGCTGTTTGCCGGCTCCCAAACTGCCCATACGGCATCAGCTGTGTCGGTACCACATCAGAACAGCGCCAAAAGCGGTAATCAAAACGATCAGCACGGTACCCATTTTTACGGAGTAGCGGATGTGGTCGGTAAACTCCCGAATATCCTTTTCTGCATGCGGATATTTAGGAATGACTTCCCGTTCTATTTTTTCTTTGTTCAACAAATCTTTAAACCCAAACTCTACTCTTTTTTGCACGAGTTTTTTATAAGATTTCATCACCTTGACCCGGAAATAAACATTCAGGAACAACATGGCCACAAACAGGCCGATTATTAATGCGGTTAATATCTGAAACATATTTTGTAATGGTTAATAAAAAGTTGAGTACCCGTTCAAGCTCGCTTCTCACAAAGGTTCGGCATTCTTCAGGACATAAGTCAGGTGATCTATATTTTTTTTGTTGAAAACCAAAACCCCTTTAAATGTACGGTAATCATCCAGCTTATACCTGCCGATTGCGTGTGGGGCGAGCTCCAGTTCGACAACAGTTTCCGGCCCCGCACCACCACAGAAAAAGCAGGTGGCATTGGGGTTTCGGGATAATACATAAGCAACACCCAGTCCGTCCAGTGGGATCATATAACCTTTGACCTTTACCTCCTTGCCTTCAAACAGGGAGATGAACGGGCCAAAAGTCGCTTCATCGTAGCTGATGCCCAGTTCCTCAGAAAAGACCTGTTCAAATTTCACATCGGCCAGAGTGGTCCAATCAACGAGGTCCTGGGCTGGCAACTGTCCGGCCAGGAATAAAATAATCCAACTGATAAACTGACGAACGGTTTTGATGTTTAACATGAGCGAATTGGATAAGTGCAGTAAAAGTAGGTGGTTGCGAATTTATTCCCGGCACTCTTTTGCAAAAAGCTGAACCCCACACCCCACACAAAATGTCCGCAATCTATTTCTTTCACCATGATTTAGACGAAATTGGCCGTTTGCAAAGCAACTCTTCCTTACATTCACACAAAAAATACCGGATTTAAAAATCCGGAACGCTGCCTGCTTACGTACTTTTATTAAATAACGACGAGCAACCATGTTTCAACATCTCAGGAAATACCGCAGTTTCGCCGCCATGTGCATCATGGCGTTCTACCTCTACGGAGGGCTGCAGGTTCCGCTGTTGGAAGGTCTGCACTTTTTGTCGCACGCCCCCGATTGGTTCACCGGCCAGTACGATTCGCACGGCTTTCATTCACACGACGACCAGCACCAGCACCAAACGCTGGTTTTCCTGGAAAATTTGGACAAACCTGACCACACCGATTCGCTACCCGTCAATAAAACCTCTGATTTTTCGGTAAAAAAATTCCCGCAGTGTATTCAAATTCAATCCTTTAAACAAACATCGCCCCCAACCAGGAACAGTGCTTTATTTGCGGCAGCCATGCCAATGGAAAGCGCCGTTCTCGCCATTCCTTATCCTCCTCCCCGGGCATAATCCTTTTCACCCAACCCGTATTGCACTTTTTTCAAACACCTGCCAATCAGCTATATGTTGTCGAATAACAACGTATACGGGATTGCAGCTACATCAAAACACCATGAAAAGGATTTTATTTTCATTATCTATTTTATTGTTTTTCGCTTCGCAAACAGGGGCCCAGTCGGTCAAGGGCCTGGTCATCGATAAAGAAGGAACACCCCTGATCGACGCTTATGTTTTCCAGAATAACGGCATGCTCCACGCCCACACCAATGAGCTTGGTATGTTCAGGAGTAATAATTTACAACCCGGAGACACCCTTCAGATTTCCTACCTCGGCTACAGAACCAAAACTGTGATTGTGGACGAAAAAAGTTTCAAAGAGCTCATCACAATCGTCATGGAGGAGCTTTATTTCGACCTCGGACAAATCGTCGTATCCAACAGTGTGCGCTCATTGAACCAGGTTTCCAAAGTTGACCTGGTCACCAACCCGGTCAATTCTTCGCAGGAAATACTGCGCAGAGTGCCCGGTCTTTTCATCGGCCAACACGCCGGGGGCGGAAAAGCGGAACAGCTTTTTCTGCGGGGTTTTGACATTGACCACGGCACCGATGTGAGCATTGTGGTGGATGGCATGCCGGTTAATATGGTATCTCATGCCCACGGCCAGGGTTATGCCGACCTGCATTTCCTCATTCCCGAAACAGTGGAAAGACTCGATTTTGGCAAAGGGCCTTATTACACCGAGCAAGGCAACTTTACCACGGCCGGCTACGTCAATTTCCAAACGAAAGAAAAACTGGACAACAGCTTGTTTGGGGTAGAATTCGGGCAATTCAACACTTCCCGGCTGGTC
>JBFIJS010000585.1:0-3397 GCA_041600595.1 Saprospiraceae bacterium
GGAAAATAGTCGTCCGTCAGCGACCGCAGAAATACCCACCCTCTCCGGCTGCCAATGACCTTCCATTTTGCACCACTGGTTCTGCAATGCCCGCCTTTCCACATCCGGTACGCATCCGATCATCCGCTAACCCCTGCCAAAAAACCTTTATCAATCCTACCACCTTTCCCCATGCCCGATGTAGCTTTACCTTGAATATAAATAATTGAATATTGTCATAGCTTAGCGACGAGCAACAATTATTTTTCAATTGAATTACGGAACCAAACAAACCCCTTACCTTTGAAAATCGGACACATGGCCTTGGATAAAATGCTTTACGCTGGAAAATTAAGTGGGCCTATTTATTTTCAACCCTGTTCTTATGGATATGAGAAAGATCGAACTTGACATAGTGGCCCTTTCACACAGTGTCACCCAATCACATAACTATGCCGTCGTTCTTGGCGAACAACACGGCACCAGACGGCTACCCATCGTTATCGGTGGCTTCGAAGCGCAGGCCATTGCCGTTGCGATGGAACGCATGACCCCCAACCGGCCGCTCACGCACGACCTGTTTAAAAACGCACTGGAAACATTTGCGATTGATTTAAAAGAGGTCATTATCAACAACCTGCTGGATGGTATTTTTTATGCCCGCCTGATCTGTGAACGTAACGGCGAAGTATTCGAAATTGACTCCCGTACCTCCGATGCCCTGGCGATGGCTGTCCGGTTCAACTGCCCCATTTTTACCTACGAGTTCATTCTGGACGCTGCCGGCGTGGTGCTGGAAGAGCCTGAAGGAAAAACGACTACCGCCAAAACTGGTGGGGTAGCCCGCTCACGTCGCAGCAAAGGCCCCGCTAAAGGCGCCTCCCTGACATCCTATACGGTGGATGAGCTGAATAAACTCCTGGAGGATGTCCTTTCGAAAGAGGACTACGAACAAGCAGCAAAGATCAGGGACGAAATCAACCGGCGGCAGGAGGAAGGCTGACTGGCCGTGTCCGGCTGAACAGACTTTTATATTTGTTCCTTCGGAAACAACCTGTCCCATAAAAAAGGTAACATCCCGGCTGGAGGTTACCTTTTTTTATGCCCCTTGCCGGCTCTGACTTTACCGAAGTGTGGAGACTGATTTCCCGGAACAATTGCTAATCATCCTTAACTTCGCCGCATTAATTTACTTTCTGTAAAAATTCTGACGCTCAAGCACATTATTCCTTATGGATAAAAAAATCGAACTACTACAAACCAAAATCGAAGAAGCCCACCTGGGAGGAGGGCAAAAACGCATCGATTCGCAACATAAAAAGGGCAAACTAACCGCCCGGGAACGCATCCATTTCCTGATGGACGAAGGCTCTTTTGAAGAGATCGGCATGCTCGTAACCCATCGCACCAAGGAATTCGGGATGGAAAAGCAGCAATTTCCGGGCGACGGTGTAGTGACCGGTTACGGCACCATCCACGGGCGTTTGGTTTATGTTTTTGCCCAGGACTTCACCGTCTTTGGTGGCTCCCTTTCCGAAACCCACGCCGAGAAAATCTGCAAAATCATGGACCTCGCTGTGAAAAACGGAGCCCCGGTCATTGGCCTCAATGACTCCGGAGGCGCAAGGATCCAGGAAGGCGTCCGGTCACTTGGCGGCTACGCAGATATTTTTTACCGAAATGTGCGCTCGTCCGGTGTCATACCACAGATCTCAGCCGTGATGGGTCCCTGCGCTGGCGGGGCGGTTTACTCCCCTGCCATGACCGATTTTACCATCATGGTAGAGCACACGAGCTACATGTTTGTCACCGGCCCCAACGTCGTAAAAACGGTGACCAATGAAGAAGTCACCAGCGAAGAGCTCGGTGGTGCCCACACCCACGCCACCAAATCCGGCGTCACTCACCTCACGGCTGCCAACGATCTGGTTTGCATTGAAAAAATAAAAACGCTGCTTTCGTACATCCCGCAAAACTGCGAGGAAAAAACTCCGCGACTACCTTACCAACTTGGCGAAGAAACCCGGGAGCAACTGACCGATATCATTCCCGAAAATGCCAATCAGCCCTACGATATGCGGGATGTGATAAAAGGCATCGTGGACGAAGAATCTTTTTTTGAAATACATGAGGAATTTGCCGAAAACATTGTCGTCGGCTTTGCCCGGCTCGCCGGCCGCAGCATCGGCATCGTTGGCAACCAACCCATGAGTCTGGCTGGCGTTCTGGACGTCAATTCTTCCCGCAAAGGGGCCCGTTTCGTGCGGTTCTGCGATTGTTTCAATATCCCGCTGTTGGTGCTGGAAGATGTACCCGGCTTCCTCCCCGGCACGGATCAGGAATGGAACGGCATCATCGTGAATGGCGCCAAACTGCTCTATGCCTTCAGCGAAGCTACGGTGCCCCGGGTGACCGTCATTACCCGCAAGGCATACGGTGGTGCTTACGACGTGATGAACTCCAAACACATTGGTGCCGACATGAACTTTGCCTGGCCCTCCGCCGAAATTGCCGTGATGGGTGCCAAGGGCGCTTCGGAGATTATTTTCAAAAAAGAAATCAGTGAAGCTGCCGATCCTGCCGCCATGCTCGCCCAAAAGGAACAGGAATACAAAGACCTGTTCGCCAACCCGTACACCGCCGCCGAAAGGGGCTTCATCGACGAGGTGATTCACCCAAAGGATACCCGCCGGAAACTGATCAAGGCATTTTCCATGCTGGAAAATAAGGTGGAAAAACTACCGCAGAAAAATCACGGAAATATTCCACTGTAGGTTATTCTGAGAGGGGGTTTAATAAGCTGATCTGATGTATTTTTTATCGGTACTGATTTCAAAGTGGTTCTCGCCGTTTTGATGGATAAATTGCTCTATCTGTTTTATATCGATGATAGCGTTGAAGGTGGCGATTTTTTCGTCTGTTAATCGCGGTATAAGCGGCTCCAACCCTCCACTATATTTCTCCAATAATTTTATAATGATGAAAGCGGTGGGCCTGAAATAGTAGTGAACCTGACAGGAATTGGCAGGAAACACGATTTAATTTTTTTCGGTTTCCTGCGCTGCCTCCCGGTGAATGCCCAACACATTTAAAAAGTTCTTAAGAAATGTTTCATCGTGAAACGTATCCAAATAAATGTCCGCTTGAATATCATTCATATCAATCTTCAGTATTTTCTGTTCTTCGTACATGGTTGTTTTTACACTCCTCACAGGTGCCGTGGCAATTATTCCCGATGCCGACCTGAAGTACAGGTATTTCTGGAATTTGACATATTCTATTTTGGTAATCCTCAAACTCAACAAATTGTAAAGCCCAAATACAAATAAAAAAAACACTGAGGTCAAACCGGCCAATATGACATTCTGGGCGCCTTCCATTCCCACCAGCATGACAAATAAACCAGGCAATACAAACA
>JBFIJS010000586.1:0-3395 GCA_041600595.1 Saprospiraceae bacterium
AATACCATCCAAAATGAAAGTAGGCAGGATGCTTCGCCTGCCTACGCTGGATGATCACTCTGAAGCGACCTCCTTGATGAGGACAAATCTAACATTTTTTTTCAAAGAACTCTTGGTTTTTCACACAGCACCTCCGCATTTTTTAAACATACTTAAATTACACAGTACTGAATCATGATTCTTCTTTACCGGATTTGATTAACTGACCATTTCCCACCACACCAATCCGCACCGCACACACCCTTTATAACCCACCATTTTTTCTGAGCACCCGGTGATGATCACTGAGTGACGAACGGTGAAAGGCTTGAAAAAGCCGGTCAATCATTGGCCTTTGGCCCTGGTTGCCTCGCCCTTCTGCACTCCATTATTAACCATTCAAAAGTTTTCAAACATGTATTCAAACAATTTTAACCTGCGACCAAAAAACCGGCACATCGGGCCAGACCTCCCCTGCCGGCATGCAACTCAAACCAGCAGTTCAGCAGCCAGCTTATGCAACCCATTTTCTAAAAACCTTTTTAACATGAAAGCAAACAACACCATTTCCATCATCGCACTCTTCGTGCTGACCATTTTACTACTGTTCAATTTTCCGGCCTCTGCTCAGGTACGGGAACCCTTGCAACCCTCTGCCACCCGGGCGACTACGGCAGCAGTACCCGTGATTTCCCCCTTTACGATCTCGGCGGCGAAGCGCAATGTCGAAACCACCGTCCGCAACGCCACACATCTGCAACTGGATACGGACCAACTGGAAGCGGCCCTGAAAACCAGTCCGCGGGAATTCATTTTTCAGATTCCACAAAAGGACGGCCGGCCTTTACAGGTGGTTTTACAAAAACAGGACATCATCGCTCCCGGCTTCTCCGTCACCGACCAGAACGGCACGGTACTGCCGTACAAAACCGGCGAATACTTCACCGGCTATGTACTCGGCCGGCAATCAAAAGGCATGGTCAATCTGGCTGCGCTCAGTATCGTCGGCGAAGAGGTCATGGCTATGCTAAATGTGGACGGCAAAAACCTCGTCCTGGGTGCGCTGAAGGATGGCCAGACGAAAAAGGCCGCTGAATACATTCTTTACGACGACCACAATCTGCAACTGCCCAACGGGTTCTCCTGTGGAACCGACCTCAAAAAGCACCAAAAAGGCACCTCCCCAAACGGGTTGCCCGACGCCGAAAAATCGTTGAGCAGTAACAACATCGTCCGGGTACAATTTGAAGCCGACCATCAGATGTACCAGGACTTTGGCAGCAGCATCCCCGCCGTGGGCAACTACATCACCGGACTATTCAATATGGTGGCCACCATTTACCATCACGAAGAAATTGTCACTCAAATTTCCCGGATCGTGGTGTGGAATGTGCCCGACCCCTACAACATCGTGGCGGGAACGGAAAGCGGTGATGTCCTCAACAAGTTCAGGGCCCGGAAAAACACCATGGGCATCACCGGCGATCTGGCGCACCTGTTGTCCACCAAGCCGCTGGGCCACGGCGGCATTGCCTGGGTGGATGTACTCTGCCATGCCGAAACCGGCGTCCGGACTGCCTACAGCAACATTTCCACGACCTTCAACAATTTCCCGCTCTACTCCTGGACCGTCGATGTGGTCACCCACGAAATGGGCCACAACCTGGGCTCCGGACACACACACGACTGCGTATGGGGCCCCGCCAACAACCAGGCCCTCGACAATTGTTTCGCTACTTCCGGCGGCTGTGCTCCCGGCCCGGCCCCTACCAATGGCGGCACGATCATGAGCTACTGCCACCTGACTGCCGCCGGTAAAAATTTCAACCTGGGCTTCGGCGACCAACCCGGTGACCTGATCCGCAACCGGGTGAACAGCGCCTCCTGCCTGAGCAAAGCCATGCTCGACTGCGACAACGCAACCGTGATCAACTGTGGCCAAACGGTCAACGGTACCACCAAGTTTGGGACGAATAACGTCACCACTTACGGCTGCAACAGTTGGCAAGAATCGGGCAAGGAAAAAGTCTATATTTTGCAAACAACAGAACCGGGTACCATCACGGCCACCCTTTCCAACGAAACTGCCGACCTCGACATCATCATCCTGGATGCCTGCAGCGAAAGCAACTGTCTGGCCCAGGGCATGACGTCCGCAACCGTGGCCAATGCTTCCGCCGGCATGTACTTCATTGTGGTGGATGGCTACAACGGGGCCGAAGGCAACTTTACCCTGACCGTCAATTGCAGTGGTTACTGCTTCACGACCGGCCTGACCAATTATGAGTTCATCAACCGGGTTGAAATTGCCAGCCTCGACAACTTCTCCGGCAACAACTATGGCTACGGAGACTTCACCCATCTGGAAGCACAGGTGCAAAGAGGCGGCACCGCCAGCGTCAAACTCACTCCGGGCTTCATCTCCGGCTCCTACTCGGAAAGGTGGCGGATCTGGATCGATGCCAATCAGGACGGAGACTTCAACGACCCGGGAGAGCTCGTTTTTTCCGGTGGCCCTTCCACTGCTGCCGTCACCGGCACCATGAACATACCCGCCAACGCCTTGCTCGGAAAAACGAGGATGCGGGTAGCCATGCGGTATTATACCAACCCCGGCAGCTGTGGCACTTTTGCGGGCGAGGTCGAGGATTATACTGTCGAAATATTGCCCTACTGTCCCTCCAACGGGGTTACCAAATACGAATACATCGACCGGGTCGAAATCAAGGACTTTGTCCACGTTTCCGGCAACAATAATGGCTATGCAGATTTTACCGGCCTGACCACCATCGATCTCATCAAAGGTGAAATGGCCCCGATTTCCCTGACTCCCGGTTTCAGCGGCAGCCCGTACCCGGAAAAATGGGCCGTCTGGATCGACTACAACAATGACTTCTTTTTCGATGACACCAAAGAACTCGTTTTTTCAACGACCATCGGAGAGGTCGGAACGGTCTCCGGTGCCTTTCAGGTGGCCGCCGGTGCACCAACCGTCACCACCCGGATGCGGGTCGTCATGTACTACGGCAGTTCACCGGGAGCCTGCAACAGCCGTTTCTACGGGGAAACCGAAGATTACCTCGTAAACCTGCTACCATTCTGTGCTTCTTCTGGCAATACTAATTATGAATATATCCAAACAGTCGGCATCGGGAGCCTGCTGAATGACTCCGGCAACGACGGCGGCTATGCCGACTTCACAGACTTGTCCATGGAGGCTTCAGCAGGTAGCCCGACCGGGGTTGCGCTGGTTCCGGGATTTACCGGCGGGGAATACAACGAGTACTGGCGGGTATGGATCGACTACAACCAAAACCGGATTTTTGAACCTACCGAGCAGGTCTTTCAGGCCGGGCCCGACAGCGACCTGGTGTTTGGATCGATCATCATTCCCGAAACAACTACGCCCGGTCAAT
>JBFIJS010000587.1:0-3388 GCA_041600595.1 Saprospiraceae bacterium
ACCACGGGGTCTGTTTCATTTAATATTTTAAAGTAACCTGTTTCTGACCAGAGCTGATGAGCGATGGTCGCTTTGATCTGATTGCGCATTTCAAGATCGAGCTGCCGGTTGAGCCGGGGGAGTTTCTTTTTAGCCTTTGCATCGGCATAGTTGTAAAAGGATTGGATCAGCGGATCATCAACAGAAAAGTTTTTGGCAAAATTATTCAAATCCTTGTCGGCCCACTCAGCGCGGTGCTTTTCGATATACCGGAAAGCAAAAGGCTGAACATACTGGCGAAGACTTAAATAGTCGGAACGCATGAGGTTGCTGTCCAGCGGGATAAAAACATCGGGGATGATGCCACCGCCTCCATACATCACCCGGCCTTTGCCCGTGAAATACTTGGTGGTATCAACAATTTCAAACTCAGTATTACCGAAGAGTTCACCATTGATGGTGCGGTCAGCGAGGTCGTCTTCGTAGTGATCCTTGCTGCCGTAAGGTTTTTGGATACAGCGGCCGGAGGGCGTAAAATAACGGGCCACGGTAAGGCGGATAGCAGAACCGTCGCGGAGCCGGTACTGTTCCTGCACCAGTCCTTTACCAAAGGAACGGCGGCCCACGATGACACCCCGGTCCCAGTCCTGAATGGCTCCCGCCAGAATTTCTGAAGCGGAGGCGGAACCCTCGTTCATCAAAACGGCGATGTGGTTTATGTCAAAGAAATTGCGACCGGTGGTTTTGTATTCGCTGCGGCTTACGTTGACACCTTCGGTGTAAACCATTAGTTTATCTTTTTCCTTGAATAATTGGCTCAGAATATTGGTTGCTTCCTGGAGGTAGCCGCCCGGGTTGTCCCGCAGATCAATCAGCAGGTGTTTCATGCCTTGTTTTTCAACCAGGTTTTCCAGCGCCTCCATAAATTCCTGGTAAGTATTGGCTGTAAAACGGTTTATTTTAATCAGTCCGGTTTTGTCATCGATCATGTAAGCAACTTCCACACTTTTGACGGGGATCTTATCCCGGACGACCGAAAATTTCAAGACCTCAGCTGTGGCTAATCGCTTCACCCCAACATCTACCTTGGTGCCTTTTTCTCCTTTCAATTTACTGAGAATTCCCTCAAAGTCAATATTTTGACCAACGGTCAGAGAATCCTCTATCTCGACTATTTTATCACCGGCGATCAGCCCGGCTTTGTCGGCGGGCCCGTCGGCCAAGGTTTTTACAACCATGACTGTATCGTCAACAACGATGAACTCGATCCCGATACCGTCGAAATGGCCCTCCAATTGGTCGTTGACGGCTTTCAACTGACTGGCCGAGATATAGCTGGAGTGCGGATCGAGTTGGAAGAGGATTTTATCAATGGCTTCCTGCACCAGTTCCTCCTTGTTCACATCATCGACATAACGGGCCTCAATGTAGCGGATCAGCTCTTCCAGTTTGCCCTGTCCCATAACACTCGGGGGGAGGTCGTCTTTTTTATTAATTTCGATCGTGGCAACCGTCGGGGGGTTGTGCTGCATCTTTGCGCCAATGTACATGCCCGCAACCAGGACGATGGCAAACAACAGTGGCAGCCAGATATTCAATTTCTTAGGTGTATTTTGTGATTCGAAGTCCATTTCGGGATAGTTAAGTGTGAAAACCGGTTCTTTTTTCCGTAGCCAGGCATATTGTCGGGAAAAACGAGTGTCTCAAACAAGCCATTGTTGGTGGCTGTTAAGCTCTCGTTTTACTGATAAAAAAATCGCCACTGGATCTGGCTTTCCTTAAAGAACAATATTTTCGCCAAAGTAACGATTGATACGCCGCTGATAAAACGCAAATATGGGAATTCATTCAGATAACTCAAGTTGCGGTAAATATTGAATTTAACAAAACACCGTTTGGCTGGTCATTCTTGTACCCCGACCAATGAAAATTGCCGGGGGGAAAACGGTGATGGCACCAATCGGTCAACATCCTCTGCGGGATGGAAAGCACTTGAGTTCCATGAAGCAAATGCGAGTAGATTCAGGCATGGTCCTCCTTTACAATGACAAGTTAAATAACAGGATAATCGTTTAATCGTTGGCCTGGCACCAAATCTTTTTGCTGTAAAATTGTAGTTGGGCAAGCAGATCGGTTATTCGTGGATAAATTTTTGATAACAGGCCTGCATTTCCTATCACAAATAGTGACATTTGTTGGTGAAATGCGCTTGCATCACACGGCGTCCTGTACCTGTGGAGGAAAAAAGGCCAGTCAAAGCGGCCTCGTATTAGTCGGCAATTTTGCTTCCGCCGGGGTTCATCAACCGAGGATAAACGTTAAACTTTACACGTACCATTATCCGGGAGGAAGCAGAGAGAAGATGGGGCCAATGGTCAAAAGACAGGGCATCAAACACAAATTGAAAAGGCCTTTACGGGAAAAGTTTTTTTCTTGAACAGCTAAATAAAACCAAATTAATAATGAGCGGAATAGACAAACTTGATCGGCAAATACTCTCGGCACTCATGCACGATGCTGAGCAGCCTTACACTGATTTAGCCAAAAAGTTATTCGTTTCGGGCGGAACCGTCCACGTCAGGATGAAGAAATTAAGAGAAATGGGGCTGGTCAAAGGAGCAACGCTCACGGTGGATCATACCAAGCTGGGGTACGATATTTGCGCTTTCCTCGGCATCTACCTGGATAAAAGTTCTTTGTTTGATGATGTATCGGAGGAATTGAAAAAAATCCCTGAGGTCGTAGAGGCATTTTACACGACTGGTCTCTACAATATTTTTGCAAAAATATACTGCCGGGATACGAACCACCTCAAAACGGTGCTACACGATAAGATTCAGAAAATTAATGGTATTCAGCGCACCGAAACTATGATTGCCCTGCAAGAAAGTATTGATCGCCCCGTCGATATTTTAGAGGAAAAAGACAAATAGCTGTTAAATGGCCAATCGGGCCGACTTGTGAAAATCCCGCCTCCGTTTTCTCTTGCAAGGGAGATTTTTATCTGTCAAATAAAGCAGGCGAGCCTGACGGGCTTGCATCGGGTGTACCACTGAAATGATGAAGCATTTAAACATTCTTTTATTGAGCTGTATGTTGCTGCCATTTGCCATCCTGGCCAACGGCTTCACCACCGATGCTTCTTTCTGCTCTTTTACTTCCCATCATGATACTGTTAAATACCGCGGATACCGGCTGGAGCTGACTGATTTTAAATTGATTAAAGAAAAAAGTGACTGGTTGAAGATCAGCTTTACCATCGTCAATTCCGGACGTATGAATGTGGATCTGGGGCGGGCAGGGACCGAGCATTGGGTCGTTTTCAATTTTGACCGGTCTATTTTTAAGGCCAAACTGGGTGGTTATCGGGAAAATATCAAACGACAGTTGGTGCAGGAAAAATTCAAGC
>JBFIJS010000588.1:0-3387 GCA_041600595.1 Saprospiraceae bacterium
CCCGCGTTGTTGTACCTGGAAAAGAGAGTCCCAGCAGGCATGGATATCCTGGTAGGTGGCGGGAATGACTACCTGCCCGGCAGTATCAAGGACACCCGTGGAGAAGCCGTCCCGAAACTTGATATACCGTTCGTTGAGAGAACGAAAATTGGTAAAAGAACCAGGCAGGGAAAGGGTATCGCGACGCACACAGCTGAACAAGTGGAAACTACCGTCCTCTTTTTTCAAACTGACCAGGTGTGGGTTGAGCAACTGACAATCTTGCCAGCGGGTTAGCAGGACCTGATCCCCGGTACTGTCCCGCAATACCCATGAAAGATCGTCTTCCTGGGTGGCAAAAAAATGCTGATTAACGGCTTGAATATTTTTGAAGGCAGGAGGTAATATCCAATTGTGGTTCCTGTCCACCAACCCCCATTGGTCCACCTCTTGTGGTCTTTTTACTTTAAAAAAAGCTTTTCCGGCATGCTGAATGGTGATGTCGGAATACGCAGGAGGGATTATTTCTCCAACCCCAATTTCATACACCCCCCAGTGTTCGCCTCTTTTGATTTTTAACAGCCAGCCTGCCAGGGTGTCGAGTAGTTGTACTTGCTCGAAATCGCCTTCGAGGGCCGACATGCCAGTGCTGTCGATCAGGCGCAGACGGGAGTCGTCGGCAACGATGAACAAGGAATGATTGAGCGGAGAAATATACCGGTAGCGGGGTGGTAGCACTTCCCGGCACTGCTCATTGATCAGACCAAGTTTGCCGGCGGTTTCTACCAAACGAAAAGGTGAAGTGGAATCCTCCTGGTCGTACCAGGGCAGCTGGAGGTCGCCAACCGCATCGTATTTTGGTTCGATGACGATCCTTCCCCGGTTGTCCGCATAACCCCATTTGTGGCCCACTTTTACCGGGTAAAGGTAGTGGATGGACTGCCCTGACAGGACTTTGGCCAGCAAACAGACAAACGTGAAGATGAATAGACGCATGGGCGGCGAAAAGCTTTCAGGCATCCGGGAGGATACCAGTCAGGAAAATGGGAATAAAGCGGGGTCGGACACCTGCCGGCAGCAAACCCTTTTGAGTAAAAATGAGCTTTGTGGCCCCGGGAAGCGTCTCTGGCAGGTGTCCGAAAGATGGTGTCACAAGGCGACGAGACGGTCATTCATATCCGTCACGGATTTCACCTCTTCAGCCTGCAATTTCATCAGGAATGTATATTGCTTACCCCGGGCAGCTTCGATGGCTGTCAGCTCCTTTTCCAAATCATCATAACTCAGGGTCGCCAGTTGGTTGCCCGGCAGAACTGCCACGAGTGAAGGCCTCAAATTGGGGTCAAAGCGGAATTTATTCCAGTCGTGAGGCGGAAACCGGACGACCATTTTACTGGTGCCGGAAATAAGGAAAACCTGAACGTCTTTACGCATGTTGGCGGGGATGTCCATGCCGAAATCAAAATTTGCCAGGATGGGGATGGCTTGTTCCGTTTTGATGAGGATGTCGTAATTATAAATACCAAACCCCTCGACCTGATAGCTGCGGATAAACCCATCCTTTTGTCTTTTCAACTGTGCGATTTCGGAAGCGGAGGCCAGTTTTTTGCGGTAGCTTGCCAACCGTTGCTGGTAATCGGCGAGTGCCTGTTCCAGGTCTTTTCCCCGGAGTGTCGGAACCACGGGTAAAGTCAACTGGTCGTCGTCATTTACCAGGGTAAGGGTGTAAGTCTGGCCGTCGGGATTGGCCTGCAGGTCGATCTCATCCCATTTTTTTTGGAAAACAGCCTGGTTGTTGGCGGGGTCCTGCCGGGGGTCTTTACCGGCGTATTGCCAGACAATGCCTTGTTTGTCAGCCAGTTCCGGGAAGCGATCCATGTTGACATCGAGGTCGATTGGCGGGGTGTTGTCTTTATAGGCGATGGGGGCGGCAGGAGGAGGACCGACGTTAGCTGACTGGTCGGTGGGGGTGGCAGCGTTTGGGTTGGGCTGCGGAGTGGACTCACCGAGGTTGTCCCAGTTGCCGGAATTTTCGTCAAATTTCCAGAAATCATAGTTTCCATCGACCTCCGATACGAGATTGACAGTCAGGGATTTACCCGGTGCGATGAAGACTGGCTGGCCATGCTGGAAGCCTTTGATTTCGTACATGCCGGCGGATTGCATCCAGGCTTCATCGCCATTTTCCGACATGACTTTCATGGGGATACCGCTGGCAATGATTTCGGCGGCGTTGTGAAACTCTCGGAAAGTGAGCTCCACATCACCCCGGATGGCAGTACCGCTGGCGTCAACAAAAGCAGCTTCCGGCAATTCGATGGAAGAGCCGCTGGGCAGCCGGAGTGTTTGCGCATTGCTGGCCTTGACTGTAAATTTTTGCACGGGCACCTCAATATCGGCCAAAGCCGGAATAATCTGTTGTATGACCGCTGCGGCCAGCTGGTCGTTTTCAGGCTGGTCGATCTGGGTGCTGTGATGATCCGTTTGGTTGTTGCAACTTTGGAATGAGAAAGCCAAAGTGAGGATGGTTAAAAGGATTAAGGAACGCATAAAAAAAGTTTTTTTAGATAAAAGTGATGGGTAACTGTCCTTTATAATGTACTGGAGGTAAAAAGTTACACGAGGTTTACCAGGAGAAACGGCAACCTGGCTGTCAGATTGCGGATGGACAGGAGTTTCTTCCTATTGTAGATTCCGGCAAAGTTGAGTTTGGTGTAAAATTCCTGCGGAAAGCATAAAAAAGCGCTTTTGGGCAGAGCTCATTTCCCGGAAATATAAATCTGGCAGGATCATTTGGCCGCAGGCCGGAAAGAAAAGGACGGAGGCAGGACGAAAAAAAAGGTTCTATATCTTTTGTATGAAATAGTTTGAGAAAACGGACAGACAGACCGAAAAAGGTAAAATTCCCTTTTCCCCAAGCTGTTTTTCATCCAAAAAATATAGAACCAGCAGTCGGTTATCCCTTATGATTTAACCGTTGCGATAATGACAGCAGCTACCTTGTAAGGGTCGGCCGCAGAGTTGGGGCGACGGTCTTCCACATAGCCTTTCCAGCCGCCATTAGCCACGCCGACAGGGATACGGATAGAAGCACCCCGGTCAGATACACCGTAAGAGAATTTATCAATAGACTGCGTTTCGTGCAAGCCAGTCAATCGTTTGTCATTGTCTGCGCCATACACGTCGATACAGGCTTTGATGGCTTTTTTGGTACCGAACTTATTACAGATCTCGTCGAAGATTTCTTTCTTGCCACCTTTTCTGAGTGTAGTGTTGGAGAAGTTGGCGTGCATACCGGAACCGTTCCAGTCAGTAGCGCCCAGCGGTTTGCAATGCCAGTTGACCGCCACTCCATAAGATTCGGCGGTGCGCTCCAGCAAATAGCGGGCAACCCAGATCTGGTCGCCG
>JBFIJS010000589.1:0-3373 GCA_041600595.1 Saprospiraceae bacterium
AAAAAATGAGAACCTTGTTGGTTTTCTTTCGTCAGAATTACGGATGAAGCCGTCATCTTTCGCGACAGTGCGATATATTTAGTTCCTATCATCGAGCTTTTGATTGGTATTTTGTCCGAAAGTGTTAAACGGCGCACCGGCAAAAGTCCCCGCCCGTCGATTGAAGATTTGCACCCCTTCCGACGACCCGACCCACAGCTGCCCCCGGTGGTCTTCCTCGATGGCCCGGACAAAATTTCCCCGCAGGGAAGCAGGGTTGCCCGTATCGCGGGTATAGCGGACAAAGGATTCGGTCTCGGGTACGTAGCGGTTTAGGCCACCTTCCATCCGGCCATCAAAAGGGAACCCCGTGCCGACCCAAAGCACCCCGTCCGAGTCCACATACAGGGTTCTGACCCGGTCGCAGTCGAGCGTATTTTTATCAAATTTTTTATGTTTAAAATGTTTGATCTCACCGGTTTGGGGGTTCATCCGGTCAAGACCATCCTGCGTGCCGATCCAGAGAAAACCATTGTTGTCCTCGATAATGCCAGACACAAAATCGCTGGCGATGGAGTTATCGTTTCTCCGATCGTGCCGGTATCGCCTGAACTTATCCGTTTCGTGCTGGAAGTGGTTTAACCCGTCGCCCCAGGTACCAATCCACAGCGAGCCGTCTTTTGCCACATAGATGCATTCAACATAATTGGAGGAAATGGAGGCCCCGTCCCAGGTACCATGCACGTAAGTCTTGAACCGGTGCCCGTCCCAGCGGTGCAGGCCATACTGCGACCCAAACCACATAAAACCGTAGTCGTCTTGTGCGATGGCCTGCACGTGGTTGCCGTAGATGCCGTTGGGCAGGGTGAATTTTTCCAGTTCCAGGGTTTCGAGCCCGGCGTTGGTCTGCGCCAACAGCAGGGAACCCGGCTGGGTGTGCCCCGCCAGCAGGCAGGCAAATAAGATAAGCAGTTGTTTCTTTTGTATCATGAATCAGAGGTTGGCCCGGGGCGATCCCCCTTTTTTTTTGGGCGCTGATTGATTTAAACGGTCATATAATACGGTAGTCAGAACGGCCTGTTCAAAGATGGTCAATCCGGACTAACCGTTGCGTGGGGACACACCGGCCGGATCATCATCCCACCCGGGCTGCAAGTTCGTCTTTGTATTTTTTTTCAAATAAATGTACTGCGAATCCCCGGATTCATGCTCCGAATCTGGGGATTAGAAATACAAAAAGCAAGGCAAACCTCTTTCGAGCATCCACCTTGCACCACTTATATATGAATCTTTTTATTGTTCTGCCAGAGCTTCAACCTGGGATACGCTACGCATCGATGCAGTTGCAGCGGGCCGCATGTAAACTGACCCGGTTGGGGCATGCATCCCGCTGAAACCAGAAGTAGCGAACAACACTTATTGCTGCGAGTAGATCTCCATTTCGGGACTGGCTTCCGCCTTCGACAGCAGGGTATTGTTCAGTTGCAACCCGGTATCCGATTTTACAAAAGGCTGGATGACCATCCGGTCGTCGGAGCGCACGACCAGCATAAATTCACCCTCCGGTAAACTGGTCGTATCAAATTGATGCCGGAAGGTATCCGCCTGCTTGACCTTTGTGCGTTGAAAAACCCTGCCGCTCAGGTTGCAAATGTGAGCCTCCACACGGTTGCCCTGAAGCCCGCCGACTTTTACATCCAGCAATTTTTCCTGCAAAACAGTGCAGTTGGGCATGCTGAAAACCGCCTTTTTCTGTCCGGTCATTTTTACAAAACCCTCGTTTTGCATGATGGCATCAAAAAAAACGACCGTTTTATCTGTGAGCTTAAAAGCATGATTGAACGACCCGCTGGGGTGTTCGATCCGCAGCACATATTCGCCGATCGGCAAATTGTTCAGGTTGATCCGGTGGCTGTAGCCGTCCCGTTTGGTGACCATTTGCGACAACAAGGCGTAACCCCATATATCCAGCACTTTGACCTTGGTCAATGCTTTTTCCAGATTGGCCATGCGCAGGTCGATGGAACGCGGTTGCTCTGACGGGGCCACTTTTACGATCAGGCCATTTCCGTCAAAGACCGGATTGGCCCGCAGGCTGCCAGTATTATAAAGTGCCAGTAACAACATCAGGGCGATCATCAGATTGATTGTATTTTTCATTTGTAAAATGGTTTTAAAAATGATGACTGATAAAAAACCTTTTCTATTTTTTCAGCCGGGTGATTGATTACGCCACAAAGATGTTGGAGAAGCAAAATCCTCGCTCGGATTATACTGCCAAGGTATAGGACAATCGTGTCGGGGTATGGGACAAACATTGCAACCAGGGCAATAGTATTGTGTTTACGTCCATTTTCCCCTAAAAAAGGGGGTGCCAGCACGACAACCTATTTTTTTTCCGGTGAAAAATTGGGAAGTGACAGCGTTGGCTTTTTTCCGTCAAAAGGCTACTTTAGCATCGGGTCGGAGGCATCCGGCGAGACAGAACCTGTTCTGAAACCAAGTTTAATACATTTTACAAAACAACAATATCATGCAAAAACTTACCTATTTATTCCTGCTCATCATGCTGCTCAGCGCTCACGCTGGCTTTTCCCAAAATGAAGAAGAAATGGAAGAGATCCAGCCGGAAACGACGACGGTTCCCGCCGCTGAAATGGAAGGGGATACGGACAAAGTAGAATTTGACATAAATAAAAAGGCGCACATTTACGAAAGCGATGAGTCCATGTCGAAAGGCATTAAAAACGCCATTATCGTGGAGATGGAAAGCAAGGATCAAAAGCTGGTGGAAACGGTCTGGAAAAAATTCATGAAAGATTATGGTGGCAAGACTAAAAAATCAAAAGGCGGAAGAAATGAGTACACGACGACCGGCGCCGAGATCGTCGGCATTAATGGTGTCAACAGCCTCGATATTTACTCCAGTGCGGGAACGGGCGCTTCCGGCAATATTGAAATGCGGGTCTGGTTCGATATGGGAGAAGAATACCTCGAATCCAACCGCACCAGCCAATATGCCGAGGCCGAGCGACTGCTCCAGAAATTTGCCCACGAGGTAAAGGTCGAGAACACCAAAGAGGAGCTGAAAGAAGCGGAGAAGACGCTGAGAAATTATGAAAGAGAACTGAAATCACTCGCCAGCAAGAACGAGAGCCTCTACAAGGACATCGCCAACTACGAAAAGAAAATAGCAGAGGCCAAGGAAAGCATCATTACCAATGATCAACAGCAGGTAGATGCCAATAAAAAAATCGAGCTGCAGGGACAGTTGATCGATGAGATTGACCGGCGGTTGCGGGCCCTGCGCAGGCAGTAATTCTGGCAATTGGCTACTTTTTGTCCAACAATTATTACCTTTGCCGCTCATTCATCCTCGCTAAGTGGCTGTACA
>JBFIJS010000590.1:0-3351 GCA_041600595.1 Saprospiraceae bacterium
ACACAAGTTTTCCTGGTCTACATTACTGAACAGCCGTTTGTACAGCGAGAACGATCAAAATGCTTTTTCCGGACAACTCTCTGGTCGTTTGAAATTGAACAAATTAACTGCTCAGCTATTTTATTAGTACAAGAATTTTTCGTTAGACTCTAATCTTGTTCATTTGAAAGTTCTTACCGGCGTGCCGGTAAAACGTATTGACAGGGTACTAACGACACAACTGCTATTTTAATTGGAGCGTAAAATTCCGCAAAATCAGTTATGCATTTAATTCTCAAAAACACCGGTTTACTCTGCTGATTTTCTGAACACCAGAATAATCTTTCGAATTAAAGGGCACAATAAAGCGGAATAAAAAAATACGTTGAAATAACTTACTTTTGCATCGAATTTCTGAAAAACAACCTTTGAAAATGTAAAATTGGGAAGAGGGAGAAGGTTGTTCCTGCTGCACATTTCTGAATGTCGGCACGAAATTCGATCAAAATTTACAGACTACAAGGGCCTTTCTTTGCGCCGCCACCGGCTGACAGCTTTTGCCCGAATGCTTCTTTCTTCCCCGTCTGATTTTCATTTTGCATTTCGATAATAATGCGGTTGAAAATTCATTTTTCAAAATCAACAATGCTCTTTAGCTCACCTTGTAGTGCACTAAAAGTGTTTAAAAATTATTATTATGCTAATTATAGAAGTAAAGAATGGTGAAAGTATTGACAGGGCGATTCGTCGCTATCGACGCAAGCACCGGGATACCAAACTCCGAAATATGTTGCGGTCAAGAAAAGAATTTACAAAACCCTCCGTCAAGCGCCGGAAAGAAATATTAAAGGCTGCTTATAAAGAAAGGAAAAAGCACGAGATGGAAAACTAAACCAAAATTTTAGTCATATGAACTTTTTTAGCAAAATCAAATCAATTTTCTTTAATGCAGGAAATGACCTGAAAAAAAATGACAAAGCCGCAGATTCCATTAATGGATGCACTGGTACCGTCAACTATTTCAATCATTCACGAGGTTATGGATTTATCAATTCCAAAGCATTCGACCGCCGTGTTTTTCTGCATATTTCCGACCTGGAAGAGCGGGTCAGCAAAGGCCAAAAAGTAAAATTTGTGGTTGAAAAGACCAGCAAAGGATTAAGGGCTAAAAATGTAGAAATAGCCAGCGCCTGATGACAAAAAAAAGATTAGGAGACTAAATAAAAAGTAGTCTCCTAATTTTTTTTTGAAAGCAATTCTCTTCAACCTGCCGTGTGCTTTAAATTAAAATACTGATTAATTCACCTGTATTTTATTTCGCTTTAAAGATGTGCGTGCCTGGAGCCCGCCTAAAAAAATCTTAAACATTTTGCTGAACAGATTGGATGCTACAGCCACATTTGTTCTATTTCCGGAAACATTCGGTTTTTGAACCGTGCTGCAGGAAAAATCCATTTACATTATTGTCTTTCTCTTCGGCAATCATTCATTTTTTAGTCACGCCAACACACAGTATCGTGTGCCCTGCTTCGTAATTTACGGAGTATTTTATTTTGGGAAATAATGGCTAAAAGTTTTGAAAAATTAATTCATCAATGCAACCAACAAAATATGAATTAACGGTTTTTACACCGTTTGACAAATTAACTACTTTAGAGACCAACCAAATCGTCGGCTTTTTATTTGAACACCTGGAAGAATACGGGGACAAAAAAGACGACATCTTTATGGCTATTCAATACGCCATGCGCGAGACAAAAAGTCCCGGCGGCTTCGTTTTAAAAATGACTGCACCCAACGGCAAAATTGCCGGGGTAGTGGTGGTTAATAAAACCGGGATGGAGGGTTATATTCCCGAAAATATTCTCGTTTACATTGCCGTCCACCAGGACCACCGTGGCATGGGAATCGGGAAAAAGCTGATGCGGGCCGCTATCAAGCAGGCCAAAGGAGACATTGCCCTGCACGTTGAGCCGGACAACCCCGCGAAACACCTCTACGAAAAACTGGGGTTTGAGAACAAATACCTCGAAATGAGACTGAAAAACCCTGCCTGATCCATGCATATTATTGACCTGACTGTCTTCATAGTCTACTTCCTGGCTATGATCGGAATCGGCTTTTATTTTTACAAAAAAAACAAAAACACGGAGGATTATTATGTAGGAGGGCGTGGTATGGGCCATTGGCACATCGGGCTCTCGGTCGTTGCCACCGATGTTGGTGGTGGATTTTCCATCGGGCTCGGCGGCCTCGGTTTTTTGATGGGCGTGTCCGGTTCCTGGATGCTGTTCACCGGACTCTTGGGAGCCTGGCTGGCAGCTGTTTTCCTGATCCCAAAAGTCAGCAATCTATCCAGAGACCTGCAGTTTCTGACCTTCCCCCAACTTTTTGGGCATTTTTTCAATAAAGACGTCGCCTTGCTGGCGGGACTCATATCTGCCATCGGCTACATTGGATTTACCAGTTCACAAATTTTAGCTGGTGCCAAGTTGGCTTCAGCTACATTTTTGGAATTGGATCTGAACACCGCGCTGATCCTGATGGGGATCATCGCTGTCGGTTACACGGTCATTGGCGGTTTGAAAGCCGTGATTTACACCGATACCGTGCAGTGGGCCATTCTGATGGGCGGTCTGGTGTTCATCGGAATTCCGATCAGCTACACAGCCATCGGGGGAATGGACGCCATCCGTTCCGTGGTAACACCCGATTTTTTGTCACTGCGAAACCTCGGCTGGGCTCAATTTGTCAACTGGCTCATCACCATCGTCCCGATTTGGTTTGTGGGTATGACTCTGTACCAACGGATATTTGCCTGCCGGGACGAAAAAACGGCCAGAAAAGCATGGATGATAGCGGGATTGTTCGAATATCCCGTGATGGCATTTATGGGTGTACTGTTGGGGCTTTTTGCCCGAGTGGCCGCTGAACAAGGGATGTTTGCCTACGCCGGCTATGCAACTGCCGGCGATATGGATGCCGAAATGGGACTGCCGGTATTGCTTCGAACGGTCTTGCCCACCGGCTTGATGGGCATCATGTTGTCCGCCTATTTTTCGGCTATCATGTCAACGGCTGACAGTTGTTTGATGGCAGCCTCCGGCAACGTCGTAACCGACATTTTGAAAAGGTCTTCCGACACACCTGCCAGGGAAAAATCGATGTTACGGACTTCACAGGTAGCCACCCTGATCATTGGTATTCTGGCCCTGTTACTGGCCACAATGATGCAAAACGTGCTGGAGCTTATGCTGCTGTCTTATGCCTTTATGGTTTCCGGGTTGTTCGTTCCCGTTTTGGGTGCATTGTACTGGAAAAAGGTAACGCCAACGGCCGCATTCTGGGCGATGTTGCTGGGCGGAAGCACCA
>JBFIJS010000591.1:0-3350 GCA_041600595.1 Saprospiraceae bacterium
ACAAGCATCGCTGTCGCCCACAGTTCCTGGGGCCGGAACCCTGCCACAAAAAGTTTCCGTCGATCATATAATTTATCCCCGCCTTCCTTTCCTCTGGTCAAATATGTAATTTTGCGCCCTTTGCGGAAATTGAAGGTAAACGGCTGGCCAAACGTCTTTGAGTATCCGGTTTCGGAAAAATTTACCGGTAAAAACCAGCGGTTGGCAGGTTATCGATTGAACGGCAAACCGGCATGGACAAAAAGGAACAGCCGTTGCAATAAATTCAAAATATCACTCCGCACCAAAGAAGAAAAAACCTGTGCCCGGAGAGTACAACAATGGGATTTCATCTTCAAGAACTCAATTCATGGATATAAAAACTTTTCACAAACGGTTCAAATTGTTGTCGCAAATTGAACAGGAGATTTTAAAAATACTCGCCATTGCCTACGAGAAGGTGCCTGTGCAAATGTTTTTAAACATCCTAAAAAACAGTGGTGTACACCGGGAAAGTGGCCTGCCCCTCAGCGCGGATCACCTCGATCGCTACCGGGAAATGCTGGATGCCGGGAGTTGGCTGGAGAAGACCCGTTCGGACGAGGTTGGCATTGCCGAAAATATGGTAGAACTGGTCATGCGGATGGCGGTGATCGATCCTAAATTCAAGATATACGCCCGTCAAATTCAAAAGCAGTTGCCTTATCGCAGCGGTATGCGCCCCCGCTCATACGAAGCGGGCATCCGGGAGCTTCGCCTGGCCCTTTACGATGGTAATATTTCCGTGGTTGGGGAGGTCGTGAATGCGTTGATGACCTACTACCCTATGCAGTTTTTTGAAGCCAATTTCTTCGACAAATTTTTTGAACCATTCGAGCCCGAATGGTTGAATACTTTTCCGGTTGACATCCAGAATATGGCGCTCGTGCAAATATCCAACAAGGCAATCAGCCTGCTGGAGCCTATCTATGAATTTGAAGACTTCTTCCTGCAGTACGACTGGCTGAAAGATCCTAAAAAGAAGGAATTTGGCCATACCATCATAGACATGATCAAAGTGCGGCAAGGAAAATTCACGGAAGCACTTACGTTGGCCGATCAGGAGGCATTTTCCGGTATGCAACTGCTGCGAAAAGGAACGGCATCTTTTTTCCTCGGACAAAATGAGTTTGCCATCAACGCTTTTGAAGGGGGGCTGAAGATGCTCCGCAAACAGGGCGAAGTTTCCAGAAAAGCCAACCACCCCAGCTTTTACGGCATCTGCTACGTCCTGTCGGTGTTAAAGGCGAAAGAACCCGGTTATCTTGAAACGGCGAACAGACTGTGCTACGAAACAGATGAAAACCCTTACGACACTATTTTCGCCTGCCTGCAGGGAGTGATTCTTTTCCAAATGAATTTTGTCGAAGATGGAAGAGATCAACTGGATTTTGTACCCGAATCGGCACTGGAGTGGATCTTCTATGCCGCCTGCCACTATTGGTGCGACCTGGAACTCAAAGACAAGCAGGTGGTTGAGTTGTACCGGCTTTTTCAAAAAGCCAATAATAATGGCTACCTGTGGATGGCCCTCGAATTTGCCACTATGATTTCGAAATTTGAGGCCGACCAGAACGCTGCCACCCGCTACGGGATTATCGCTTCGCAATTAGCGGAGAAAATCGGTGCGCAGAGCATTTTGCACGTTTTACCAAAAACCGAAAAATGGCAAAGGAGCCTCGATGCCCTCCGCCAGTTGAAACCCAGCAAGAGCGCCAACGGTAAAAAATCCACGAAAGAAAGCCGGCTCATCTGGCTGGTCAACTTCAATAATGGTGACATCCAGCCCGTTGAGCAAACGTTGGGAAAAGGAGGCTGGTCCAAAGGCCGCAACGTTTCCATCAAAAGGCTGAAAGAAGGCACAATGAAATGCCTGACCGACCAGGACCGGGAGGCCATAACCGCCATCGAAAGCTACGGTTACGGTTACTACGGCAACCACCAGGAGTTGCGTTTCAACTACGAAAAACTGGTCAACGCTCTGATCGGGCATCCCCTTTTGTTTTTGGAGGAAAACAGGGCCATTAGCGTGGAATTGGTCGCCCAAAAGCCACAGTTGATCGTGGAGGAAAACGACGATTTTTTTGAAGTAAAATTTGCCCATCCCTTCAAAAATAGCGGCACCTCCGTAATCAAGGAAACACCAACCCGCTACCTCGTCATCACCTACGATGAAAACCATATCGACGTCAGCCGTTTGCTGGGTAACGGCGTGCTGAAGGTGCCCAAACAAGCCAAGGACAAACTGATCGAAGCCATCGGGAATATTTCCTCCTTTATGACGGTACAGTCGGAGATCGGCGGTCAGTCGGTAGAAATGGAAACCGTGGAAGCCAACGCCACACCTTTCCTGCACTTGTTGCCCATCGGCGAAGGGTTCAAAATTGAATTTTTTGTAAAACCCTTTACCTCTGGGCCGCCATATTTCAAACCCGGGGCGGGGCGGGAAAATATTATTGCCGACCTCAACGGCGTGCCAACTAAAACCAGGCGGGACCTGAAAAAAGAAAAAAAGAATGCCCGCCATGTGGAAGATGCCTGCCCAACATTGCTGCGCATGGATTCTCACAACCTGGAATGGCACTTCGACGAAGCAGAAGACTGCCTGAATGTGTTGATGGAACTGGAACCGCTGCGAACGGCCGGGGAAGTCGTCATCGAGCACCCCAAAGGCGAAAAACTGCGGATCAGCGGCCATCTTGCTTTTGACCAACTTTCCCTGGGAATCAAGAAAGAACGCAACTGGTTTGAGCTGGAAGGAAAGGTGCAGGTGAGCGAAGACCTCGTGATGGATTTCCGCCAACTCCTTGACCTGACCCAAAAAAGCAAAGGCAATTTTGTGGAAATCAGCGACGGCCAGTTCCTGTCGATCACCAGCCAGTTGCGACGCAAACTGGACGACCTGAACACGGTTATTTCCAAAACGAAAAATGACATGCGCTTCCACCCTTTGGCAGCGCCCATGCTCGAAGATTTTACGGATCTCATTCACGACCTGCAGGTCGATGCCGCCTGGAAAAACCAACTCACCCGTCTCAAAGAAGCGAAAGACCTGAACCCCGAAGTACCCTCGACTTTTAAGGCCGAACTGCGGCAATATCAGGAAGACGGCTTCCGCTGGCTCACCCAGCTGGCCTACTGGGGAGTGGGTGCCTGTCTCGCCGATGATATGGGACTGGGGAAAACCATCCAGGCTCTGGCTACGATTCTCGACCGGGCAAAATCAGGCCCGGCCCTGGTCGTGGCACCGGCTTCGGTTGTCCGCAACTGGTTCCACGAAGCCCAGCGTTTTGCCCCGACTTTGCGGCCGCTTTTTTTTTGCGAAGGCGACC
>JBFIJS010000592.1:0-3339 GCA_041600595.1 Saprospiraceae bacterium
ATCATCTGTTTGGCCACGTTCGGTTTTTCGATTTCTTCCGACATGCCGAGGATGACGGTGAGCGGGGTGCGGAACTCATGGGAAATATTGGAGAAAAAACGGGTCTTCGTCTGGTCGAGTTCCCGGAGTTGGGCGGCTTCGAGCTGTTCTTTTTCCAGTTGGCTTTGGAGTTTGATACGGCGAGTTTCCCTTTTCCAAAAGAATAAAATACTGGCCCCCATTGCAAAGACGTACAAGCCATAAGCCCACCAGGTTTTCCACCAGGGGGGAAATACTTTTATTTCAAGTCTGGCGGGCGTTTTGTCCCAATAGCCGTTTGCATTGGCACTTCTCACCAGGAGGGTGTAATCGCCGGCAGGAAGACTGGTAAAGGACACTTGCCGGGTATTTTCGAGCTGGATCCATTCATTTTGAAAACCCTCCAATTTATATTCAATGGTTGTTTGCTTAGCTTTATGAAAGGTGATTGCCGCAAACTCAAAAGTTACAATATAGTCTTTGTCTGTAAGGACGATCTGTTCTTTTATGGAAATCCCTTTTTCCTCAATCGGCTTGCCGTCGGCCCGGTCGCTCCGGTAGCGGCTCATTTTCACAATGGCTGTGTTCGGCGGGGTGGTATCAATGCGGATGCTGTCCGGGTGAAAGGCAACGTAGCCTTGTTCGGTGGCCAGGTACATTTGGCCGGAAACACTGCCAGCCGGGCTTAAACTGATGTACTTGGTTTTGGGCAGGCCGTCATCCGGACCAAAGTTTACGAAAGTTTCATTCATGGGGTCGAAACGGTAAAGCTCGTCATTGGCTGCGATCCAGATATATCCATTTTGGTCCAACTCCAAATCTTCGATCAATTCATCCAGAAGCCCGTCCTTGATTCCATAATAACGGAATTGTTCCGTGTTGGGATCGAACCGATACAAACCACCTCCATAGGTGCCTAACCAAAGAATGCCATTTCGATCTTCTAAGATGCACCGGACATAATTATTATTGAGCCAATTTTCTTTGCCTTGCTCTCTTCGGAAATTTTTGAAGGAACCATCTTTGGGGTTAAACACCGTGAGTCCTTGATAAGCATTGCCAAACCATATCCGGCCATCCCTACTTTCGGTTATTGCTTGGATATAACAGTCCATCAGTGAGCCAGGAGCCCTTCCTGGGCATGGAAAAAATTTCGGGTTTTCCATGTCCTTTTCATCAATATAGACCGCTGCACCTCCCCAAAAACCCGCCCAAAAGTTACCTTTCCCAT
The DNA here is from genome assembly GCA_041600595.1 of Saprospiraceae bacterium. Lineage (GTDB taxonomy): Bacteria > Bacteroidota > Bacteroidia > Chitinophagales > Saprospiraceae > UBA6168. The sequence goes on from JBFIJS010000592.1 coordinate 1,250, forward strand.
CAACCCAATCAGCCGTTGCAATATTTGATTGAGAATGTTCTCCCAAAGTCGAAGCGTTTTCAAAAAATGACTGAACCTTGCCATTTTTGGTATCCAACCTTTTCACCCCAGACATCGTACTGAACCAGAATATACCTCCCGGTGCTTCGCTGACGACAAGAGCGTTTCCTAAAGAAGCCAGCGTTTCTTTGGTCAAGTCAGGGTAAGCGTTTACCTCCACCTCTCCCCCCAGCAACCACAAGGCTCCTTTTGAATCCTCAAAAGCCATATTAATTATTGGAGAAACCGGTTTCGTCCCTTGTTTAACTTCCTTTTTGTACCATTGGAAATGCCGGGTTTCAGGATGGTAAATGTAAATGCCATAAGCATATGTATTTACCCAAACAGAACCCGACCTGTCTATCAACAATTTCACATGGGTATCCAAATCTTCTCCATTTGAGTCACTTATTGGGAAAATGTATTTCAAATCGTAGGAAGCCAAGTTCATATGGTATATGCCTTTAGACTGTGTGCAGATCCAAAGTTGATTAGACCCATCAACTACCAGACTAAGGATAGGATGCCCTTCTAAGGGATGCGGTTCATCTTCCGATGTACGAAAAGGTACCAGGCATTTTTGGGAAGGGGATTTGGTGAAAAGGCCCTGATCTGTTGCCAGCCACAAATTACTTTGTCCATCTTCGATAATATCATAGACAATGAAAGTAGTGTCTGCACTGATGTAGTGATCATCGCAGGGCAACCACCAATTCCCCGCCGAGTTGTTGGCGCCAACTTGATACAGGCCACCTTCTGTACCAACCCAAACTGTCTTGTTTTTGTCTTCTAAAATTCTATACGTCCCAAATTCCTTGTACAAACTATGTTTGGGATGAGCCGGAAATGGATGGATAGAAAATGTCTCCTCTTCTTTTGCTTTGGATCGCAGGTCGGTTCCGTTCCCCAACCAGGTGACTCCATCTTGTGTCAGACAAATCTTATCAAGTGTGAAATCCAATTTATGGTGAATGAATTTTCCCGAAACCGGGTCGTACCGGTCCATTCCCCGTTTTGTGCTAAGGCCAATCAAGAGCTGGCCTGAATGATCTATTTTGAGGAAGTTGATATCATTGCCACCGATAGTATTGGTATCGGCAGGGTTGTGCAAAAAGGTGGTAAACTCTTGGCCATCAAAACGTTGTAGCCCGTACTGGGTGCCAATCCAGATGAAACCTTGTTCGTCTTGAACCATATCTGACACATAATTGTGGGAAAGTCCATTTTCCAAATTCAAATGGTCGAACCTGGCAACGGGAAAGCTCTGGGCAAGGAGGGAAGGTGCTGGAATAACAAGGCTCAACCAAAATAGTACCAGGCATAACTTAATTTGAAGAGAACTATCAGGCATGCAATTTTACATTTTTATTTACGCTTTGAATAAACCTTGCCAAAGGTAAGACTGCAAGCCGCCATATTGAAAAACCCGGTACCGGTTTTCAGCTTTACCAAACCCCATTTTACAACAAAATGCCGAACCTTTTGATAAAGATTCAGCATTCTGTTGAAAAACGGTTTAGCTATTCCAGGCAATAAGTACAGGGAATGAAGCGGTGATTACCGGTCCACCACTACCCTTTCCACCTGCTGCTTGTACCCGTCCGCTTTCACCCGCACCGCATAGTTGCCGGACCGTAGCCGGAAAACATTAAACTGGTTTTCCGCTTGCAGCTCCTGCTCCATCAGTACCCGACCCAGCAGATCGGTAAGTTGCACCGTGCCGGAAGGATCCTCACCCAACCAACGTACTGTAATTGTTGTGGAGGCTGGATTTGGAAATACCCGGATCAGGTTTCTCGTCACACAATCGTTGCAAGATTGCATCAAGTTGCTATCGTTGTTGCTGCCCACCAATGGTATCACCGGGCAAGCCGCCATGATATCGATCGCACTGTTGCAATGCGATCCCGTGGCGTTGAAGAAAATAATCGTAGCTCCTCCTACCCCGCCGTTCGTCAATAGGTCGTCGATAGCGCAGCAGTCCGACAACTGGAAGTTGTAGTAAATCGACAAGGTGCCACCGACAGTAGCCAGGCTCTCCAGGCCGTTCA
>JBFIJS010000593.1:0-3327 GCA_041600595.1 Saprospiraceae bacterium
GCCTATGAAAACCTGGCCTCCGAAAATGAATCCCTGCAGACATCGGCAGAAGAGGCAGAAAAAAAAGTGGTAGAAAAAGATGCGGTCATCAGAAGATTGTCGAAGCAAATGAGGAACGCTGACGCTAATCTTAAAGAACAAATTGAGTTGTTGCTGGCGGACAAAGCTCAGTTGCAGGCTTCTATTTACAATCTCCAATCGGAAAATGACTCCCTCAGAATGCTGACGGGCCAACTTTCGGCTGATCTGGCAGCTTCCAAATCTGAGAATGAAGCGCTGGCCGCTTTAAATGCTACGATCCAGAGCGAGCTCAAAAGGCTGACCCTGGCCAACTTCAAAGCCAGCGCCTTCCGGGTAGAAGTAGAACAGAAAAGACCCAGAGCAACTGCTAAATCGCGCCGGGCCCGACGGGTACTGATCAGTTTTGACCTCACTTCAGTCAGCCCGGATTATCAGGGTGTTCGCACCTTATATATGGTAATCACCGACGATAAAGGCACTCCTATAAAAAATACGAACCCAATCAACGCCCAGGTGAAAGTCAATGGACAACAAATGGACATCCAGGCGGTAAAATCACAGGAGGTAAACATTGAGGAAAGCCAGCGATTGTCCTTCAACTACGATCTGGAAGAGAAATTAAAGGGTGGTTATTACCGGGTGGCTGTTTACACCGATATCGGATTGTTAGGTGCGGCAAGCTTCCGGCTGAGATAGGCACTTGCCGGATTTTGACGTTTCGAATGTTTTTATTTTTTACTAAATCTATTACCCGGGGGCCGGAAGATCCCTGGCAATCAACTTTATATGTATCGACTCCTCGTTAAAGTATTCATAGTCCTGCTTGTTAGCAGTGCTTTTTTTTCTACATCTGCCTGCGTTAGCAAGAAAAAATACCGTACGGAGGTGTCCAGAAGAGCCGACTGCGACAGTACGCTCCAAATCATCAATAAACGCAACCTTTCCCTGAACCGGGAACTGGCCGACATGAAATTGCAACTGGCTGAAAAAACGGGTGAAAGGAACGCTCTCCGGGAAATTCACGACAAACAAAATGACCAGATCGACCGGCTGGAGCAGGAGATCCGGAAGTTGACCAATCAATCGCAAAACCAGCAACAGTCACTCGACATTACCATTCAGCAAAAAGAAAAAGAACTTCAGGCAAAAAAAGCTGCTATTCAGGGTTTTAAAAACACGATTAAGTCCCACGAACAGACTTTAAGTGAACTGATCCAAAAAGTAGCGACCAACCTCCCAAACTATTCCAACGAAGATCTTGCGCTGGAGGTTAAAAATGGATTGGGTTACATCCGGATTTCGGAAGGCATTCTTTTCCGGAAAGGTTCTACGAGACTGGCCAGCGGTGCTTATGATATTTTGGAAAGCGTTTCCAGGGTGCTGCTTGAATATCCGCAAATGGACATCCTGGTTTTGGGACATACCGACAATCAGCCGGTCAGAACAAAGGGCCTGGACGACAACTGGGACCTTAGCGTTTTACGATCTACGCCTGTCGTGCGGTTGCTGACTAAAGAATTCGGATTAAATCCCAACCAGGTTACGGCCGGTGGCAAGGGCGAGTCCAAGCCTGTAGCATCAAATGACTCTGCGGAAGGCCGGGAGAAAAACAAGAGAACCGAAATCGTCATTTACCCCCCAACCGACAAATTGCTGAAAACGATACTGGATTACAAAGAATAAGCGGACGGGAAACCCGGCTTCTGCCATTTAGCATAAATATTGACTGAAAAACTACTGTCTGCATAATAGAAAAGCCCTTCGGTTGTGTACCGAAGGGCTTTTTTACAGAAAGTAAAAACGAGATAAAGCTCGTCTTACTTATTATCTTTTGCTTAAAGATTGGAAGGAATCAACACTTCTGTCAAGACGTGGATCACACCATTGGTTCCCTGTACATCGGTCAAAACCACGTTCACAACTCCGCCATTGCTGTCTGTCAGAGTTACGTTTGCCCCACCAGTATTCACAGTGAAAGACTCACCATTTACGGTTCCAACTGTCATGCCATCGGAAAGAGCCGTTGAACGGACATTACCGGAAACCACGTGGTAGGTAAGTACTTTAGCCAATTGGTCGGCGTCGAGATTTGCAGTAACGTCTGAGATGTCTTCAAAAGCACCGTTCAATGGTGCGAATACGGTAAATGGTCCGTCGCCGGAAAGTACATTTACCAGATCACCGGATGCTGCACCCAGAGAGGCTACCAGAGAAGTAAAGTTAGTATTAGCTGCTGCATGCCCAACAATATCCAAAGGGAGGATCACCTGATCCACGATGTGAATGACACCATTTGTTGCATCAACATCGGCAGTAGTTACATTCGCTACGTTGTTGATTTTCACTCCGTTAGATTTTTCGATAAGGATAGACAGTTGTGCATTGCCGGGACCGGTTGTTGCAGCTGTTGTTGCGTAGGTTTGTCCGTCCTGTAAGTCTGTAGATTTTACTTCACCTCCCAGAACGTGGTACAACAGAACTTCCCTTAACTGGGCATCAGTCAGACTGTTCAGATCAATGCCGGACGCCTGGAAGGCAGCATCGGTTGGTGCAAAAACCGTGAATGGGCCGTCACCTTCCAATTCACTGACCAATCCTACCCGGTCGAGGGCACTTACTAAAATGCTGAACTGGGCATCGCCGGCGGCAATCTCTACAATACTTTGTTCCTGGGGTGGAGTCGTGTCATTGTCATCGTCACTGCAAGAGAAGAGAGGCATGGTAAATAAGAGAGCGAAAAGCATGCTTTTCAAAATCGATACGTTTTTCATAAAAGTTAATTTTTTTGGTTATTTATTGATAAAAAAGTTCAAGGGGCATTAACATACCCGACCACCTTTTGTTTAACTTATTTTTAATTATTTCTAAACAAAGCAACCTGCCTTCCAAAAATCGTCTCTAAAAATTCTTACCCGATTCCTCTCTCATTCCCATCCCGAACCTTTACTTTTGCGGCGATTTCCAACCAAGTTGTATTTGTTTCCTCACGAAAAACTAAGCTTCATGGATATTACCTTTTATGGACAATCTTCCTTTTGCATCCAAATGAACGGCAAACACCTGGTGTTCGATCCGTTTATTTCCCCTAACCCAAAAGCTGCCCATGTGGATGTGGGGGCGATTAAAGCAGATTATGTGCTCTTATCGCACGGGCATGGCGACCATGTAGCTGATGCCGAGGCCATTGCCAGAAAAAATCAGGCAACTATCATTTCCAACTATGAAATCGTGACCTGGTACGGTGAAAAAGACCTGAATGGACACCCATTGAACCACGGAGGTAAATGGAAATTTGATTTTGGAACC
>JBFIJS010000594.1:0-3320 GCA_041600595.1 Saprospiraceae bacterium
AGGGCATCGAGCAGGGGCAGGGCCGCTTTTCTGAAAAAATTGCTGACCAGGGTTATGCCCGCCCGCAGATAGATCGCACCGTAAATCATGGCGATAAACAAGGCCGCCCGCCGTCCCTGAAAGTGTTTTCTGGCGAAAATAATCATCGCATTATAAAAGGTGCGCACATAGTTCAGGCTGCCCTTTTTGGTGCTTTCTCCTTTGTAGTGAATAATGGTCGTCTCGGAAAAATAGTAATTTTTATACCCCGCCTGCACAATGCGGTACGACAAGTCGATGTCCTCCCCATACATAAAAAAGGTCTCGTCCAACAGTCCGATCTCATCCAGAACGCTTTTGCGGAGCAGCATGAAAGCGCCCGCCAGTACATCGACAGCGTGGGTTTCATCTTTATGCAGGTAACCAAGGTGGTATTGGTCAAAAATCTTTGATCCAGGAAATAACTTTGATAGTCCAAAGGTTTTGGTGAATGCCACAAAAGGGGAAGGGAAGCCCCGTTTGCTTTCGGGTAAAAAATGCCCGGCCCCGTCGATCATTTTCACGCCCAGTCCACCCGCATCCTTGTGTGCCTCCATAAAGGCGACGCACTTCTTAAAAGTATCTTCCCGCACCACCGTGTCGGGATTCAGCAATAAGATATACTTTCCGGCCGCTAACCGGATAGCCTGGTTATTGGCGACGGCAAACCCGGTGTTTTTTTTATTTTCAATTAATGTAACATCGGGAAATTTTTCCCGCACCATTGCCACCGAATTGTCCACAGAGTTATTGTCCACGACAAAGGTCTCTGCCTCCAGCCCCGCTAATGCCTTTTCCACGGACAACAGGCATTGTTCGAGAAAATACTGGACATTGTAATTGACGATGATGATGGAGAGGATCATTAAATATGGCTAATTCGTTTTGTACCCGAACCGGGATAAAGTAATTTTTTCGTGCCTAACGTCCGTCAGTGAACAGATACAATCACCGCAAAAAGAACAATCAGCATAAGTAAAGCCTACTGCCCACTGCCTACTGCTCACTGCCTACTGTTCACTGCTCAACCGATAAGGCACCCTGGCTACAATACTCCTGCCCAGCGTCACTTCATCGGCGTATTCCAGCTCGCCACCGAAGGAAACACCCCGGGCGATGGAACTGACCTGTACATCAAAGTCCCGCAATTTTTTGGTGATGTAAAACATGGTGGTATCGCCTTCAATAGTGGGAGAAATCGCCAGAATGATTTCTTTGATTTCGCCCTCCCCTACCCTTTGCAGCAGGGAGTCGATTTGCAACTCGTTGGGGCCGATCCCTTCCAGGGGGTTGATCAGGCCGCCGAGCACGTGGTACAAACCCCGGTATTGAGAGGTGTCTTCAATGGCCATGACATCGCGGATACTTTCCACCACACAAACCAAATGGCGCTCCCGGCGTTTATCTGAACAGACATTGCAAACGGGCTCGTCGGAGAGGTTGTGGCAGACAGAGCAGTGCTGAATGTTGCGGCGCATATTGAGGATACTCTCGGCGATCTGTTCGGTAGCTTTCAATTCGCTACCGACCAAATGGAGGGTCAGTCGCAGGGCGGTTTTACGGCCGATACCAGGCAGACTGGCAAACGAGTCAACGGCGTTCTCGATCAGTTTGGATGAAAAATTCATGTATGACGGGCCATTGGCTTATCACTATTCGCTGCCCCAACTAACGGAGCAACCAATGGCCAAAAACCAAAAGCTGGTAATGTTATTTCAAAAAGGATGGCAATACTGCCTACGGAAAAGCGAAAATATTGCATTTTTGCGAATCTTAGCACATAACCAAATAACTCCTCCCGATTATCATCGGGTTTTCACTCAACACTCATTAATATATTTAGAATGGCTGAAGTAATACGCATGCCCCGGATGAGCGACACGATGGAAGAAGGCAACCTCGTCGTTTGGCATAAAAAAGAAGGTGACACGATCGAACCCGGCGACCTGTTGGCAGAGATCGAAACAGATAAGGCGACCATGGATTTTGAAAGTCTGTACGAAGGCGTCTTACTACACATTGCCGTAAAAGAAGGTACGGTCCCTGTGGAAGGGGTCATTGCCGTGATCGGTGAAAAAGGCGAAGACTGGAAAGAGGCCCTCGAAGCAGAAAAGGCTTCTTCCAACGGCCACTCCGAGGAAAAAGAAGAACCCGTTGCGGAAGAGGCAACTGCCTCAGCGGCACCATCTCCGGCACCGGCAGCAGCGGCCACTCCCTCCGAAACAACCCACGATACTTCCCGCATTATGGCTTCACCTTTGGCTAAAAGTATGGCCAAAGAAGCAGGCGTGGATCTGTCGGGTGTGACCGGTTCGGGCGAAAACGGCCGCATTGTCAAAAAAGACATCGAAGCACTGATCGACAACAAGCCAACTTCGTCACCGGCATCGGCACCGGCACCAGCGAAGGAAGCACCAGCGGCACCGGCAGTACCGGCCTTCACGGCAGGAGCCGGCGAATCCTATGAGGACAAGCCGTTGAGCCAGATGCGGAAGGTGATCGCCCGCCGCCTGGGTGAGAGCAAATTTACCGCACCTCATTTCTACCTGACGGTGGAAATAAACATGGACAAAGCCGTGGCGATTCGCCCGCAGCTGAATGAAATTTCGCCAGTAAAAATTTCATTTAATGATATTGTGGTAAAAGCCTGTGCCGTTGCCTTGCAGCAGCATCCGGCGGTCAATGCTGCCTGGTTGGGCGATAAGATTCGCTATAACCACCACGTCAACATCGGGGTCGCCGTTGCCGTCGATGAAGGATTGCTGGTACCGGTGATCCGGCACGCCAACCTGAAGTCACTGTCGCAGATCAATACTGAAGTAAAAACGCTGGCCGGCAAAGCAAAAGACAGAAAATTGCAGCCGGAGGAAATGAGCGGCAATACGTTCACCATTTCCAACCTCGGCATGTTCGGCATTGAGGAATTTACGGCGATCATCAACCCACCGGATGCCTGCATCCTGGCGGTCAGTTCGATTGTCAAAAAACCCATTGTCAAAGACGACGAGATCGTTCCGGGTAATATGATGAAAGTGACCCTTTCCTGCGATCACCGGGTCGTTGACGGGGCTACGGGCGCTCAGTTTCTCCAAACCTTGAAAGGTATCCTGGAAGAGCCCATCCGTTTGCTCGTTTAAGATAAACAGAAAAATGAACCACCCTGGCCGGGAAGCGTTTTGTAAGCGCTTTCCGGCTTTTTTTTTACACACAGTAACCACTTTAAATACTGTGTAACGGAAGTATATTTATAAAATGCGGAGCAGGAAACGTTGCTCTTATTGCAACACCCGGAAGTGCTCCTC
>JBFIJS010000595.1:0-3315 GCA_041600595.1 Saprospiraceae bacterium
GTCATAGGGAAAAGTGGGAATTTCAATGATTACCCGGCAAGCAGGGTTTTTCTTTTTCAGATTGGACAACCATTGAATAAACATCGGGTGTGCCAATTCATATCGAATGTAAACCAACTCATAACCGGAAACATCCAGCTGTTTTCCGATCATTTGGTACCAATAAAATAGATAAAAAGCTATTTTGGAGAGGGAGGATTTAAATATGGAAAAAGGTGCTTCATACACCAACTGGTTATTCAAAATAATTCCTTTGTCGTTGAGAAACAGGGAATCCATTTGCAATCCTTTCGATTCAAAAGCTTTAATCTGAGCGTAACACTTGTTCGTCACACCGATATTAGAACGGTCGTCGACATTGATCCTGGCGAGGTAGAGGCCTTTACGCTTCGTTTTTTCTATAAGCATAATAAACAGTGCAAAAAAAGATTATGCTGGATACAATGAAAAGTGATGTTTAAATTTACCGTACTCCCGAACTCCTTTTCGGGAATTGTTTCCCTTCTCCCGAACAGGAGTTCAGGAGTACATTTCAGCGTCAACAAGAATTTTTCTCATGCAGAAAAAAGGCAATAATAAGAATTAAAGCCTCTTACATGCTCCAGTTTGGTATTATCGGTTGTGGAAAAATTGCCCACCGGCACGCCCGGCAGATTAATAAGGTTGGTCGTCTATCGGCGGTCTGTGATATAGTTCCGGAAAAAGCGAAGTCTTTTGGTGAACTCTACCAGGCCGAGCATTTTGCATCCCCTGACCTCTTCTTTGCCAACTGCGGACACCTCGACCTGATTTCGATCTGCACCCCCAATGGCTGCCACGCAGCGCACAGTATCGCCGCTATGCGGGCCGGATGCCATGTTCTTTGTGAAAAACCAATGGCTATCTCCACTTCGGATGCCAAAAACATGATCGAGGTATCCAGGTCCACCGGAAAAAAACTGCTGGTAGTCAAGCAAAATCGCTTCAATCCGCCAGTGGCAGCCGTAAAGGAACTTCTCGATCAAAATAAACTTGGACGGATATTCAGCATACAGCTGAACTGCTTTTGGAACCGGGACGAGCCCTATTATCTGAACAGTTGGAAAGGCAGCAAAGTCCTGGACGGGGGGACACTGTATACCCAATTCAGCCATTTCATTGACTTGTTGTACTGGTACTTTGGGGAAGTGGAAGAAGTTAAAGGATTTATGGCCAACTGCCATCACAAAGGAACCATTGAGTTTGAGGACACGACCGTGGTCACCGTCCGGTTTGCCAATGGTATTCTCGGCGCATTACACTTTACGATCAATAGTTACCTGAAAAACATGGAAGGTTCCCTGACCATTTTTGGGGAGAAAGGATCCATCAAGATAGGTGGTCAATATCTGAACGAACTGGAATACCAATGCATGGAAGATCAACCCATTGACAAACTTCCACTAGGCAATGGCCCCAATCATTATGGTCATTACCAGGGCTCCATGTCCAACCACGATCAGGTTTACAAAAACATCGTCGAGGTGCTACGTAAAAATGGAAAAATCGCCACGACAGGAGAAGATGGTTTAAAAACCGTCGAAATCATCGAACAGATCTATGCTGCTATTCGAACCTGATTATCCCAAAAAAGCACGAATGGCATACAAGAGTCGGTTGGAGCATTTGTAAATCTGGTAAACGGGTTTTCTTTTCGCTCCAAAAGATGCATTAAAATTCGCTACTCCCGGCAGCATACTACCGCAAAAATTAATTGGTAATTTTTTCTGACAACTCATTTTTATTACTTCCCAAATTAACAGGCTGGATGCCCCCTTTTGGCGGGCATGACCTCGATCCAGTCCGTGAAACCACAGATAAATTGCCTGCGCATCCCAAAGCACAATTTGCGTGGCAACAGGGATTGAAGTTTCATTATCTACTGCCATCAGTATCAGACCTTGTTCACGATTGATCGCCTCGTTCAATAAATAAGTAAACAGCAAGCGATCCAGGCGCCATTTTTCTTTTTGATGCAGGAAGCTTTTAGCAATTAATTCCAATGCCTGTTGGACATCATTGCTGGCGGTAACTTTAAGTGACCGGGCCGCTGTTCTGATGTTTTTTCTGCGGCTGCTGCTCATATTTTTAAGGGCCGTTGCCGGCTGACCGGCTTCCAGCAAATAAGTGTAACGAACAGCGTTTTTAAATCCACCCCAATAAAAAGGCAGGCAATTTTTCAGGGAAACAGGGTGGATCTGATGATACCATATTGTTTTGGGTAATTGACAAACTAATTCTTTCAGGACGTTCTGTTCCCAGCTAATAAGATCATTCTGTCCGACTGAATGATGATCCATATTAACCCAAACTCCAAGAAAAGGTGTAAGGGGTGGCATTCTGATCATTTTAAACCCCAGAAAATCAACCAGGTAATATGGTAGAACGCCATCTATTTTCCCGGTTGCGTCCCTGGAAAGACAGACCCCCCATTCTCCTTTCTGGCAAACGACATCCAACCACCAGGGTTGAAAAAAAATCGGAAGCGCATCTTCTGCTAAACATTTCCGGCAAATCTCTTTTTGTTCACTATGATTCATAGACCACCTGGTTCATGTGCGGAATAGCCGCTATCATTGATCTTTCCGGCAGACCGGTTGATAAGACGGAATTGATCAGGGCCCGGGACCTGGTTACCCACCGGGGTCCCGATGGCGCCGGCGTTTGGATGGAAGATAACATCGGTCTTGGCCACCGCCGGCTCTCCGTTGTGGGTTTGGGCGACAAAGGTAACCAACCCATGTTGTATCAGCATGTGGTGCTGGTTTACAACGGTGAAATCTACAATTTTCCGGAGCTAAGGGAGATACTAAAAAAAGAGGGATTTCAATTCAGAACATCCACGGACACCGAAGTTCTGGCAGCTGCTTATTGTCACTGGGGGGCCGATTGCGTCCATCATTTTGTCGGTATGTGGGCATTTGTTCTGTTCGACCGACAGCAACAGGTGGTGTTTTGCTCCCGGGACCGATTTGGGATCAAGCCCATTTATTATACCACCATCGGAGATAAATTATGCTTCGCCTCAGAGATCAAACAGTTTGCAGCTATCGATGGCTGGAAAGCCCAACTCAATCAGGAAAATTGCCATTCCTGGCTACAAACCGGCTCCTATGACCGCCGGGAAGAGACCCTGCTGAAAGGTGTCCAACAAATTCCCGCCGGCCATCATCTGTTTGTACGGCCTGATACCGGGCAAATGAAGTTAAGGCGTTATTACAACGTAGCGGAGAAAATCAATCAGGGGAGCAACCTGAGTTTTTCCAAGGCCAGAGAACAGTTCCGTAGCTTGTTCTA
>JBFIJS010000596.1:0-3315 GCA_041600595.1 Saprospiraceae bacterium
CCGCTGATCGAATTAATCCGGAAAGAAAAGCCGCAAGCAAAGATGCTGCTCACTTTTTTCTCGCCCTCCGGCTACGATGTCAGGAAAAATTACCCGCTCGCCGATTGGGTCTTTTACCTGCCGGCCGACACCCCGGCGAATGCCCGGCGATTTCTGCAACTGGTCCGTCCGGCGCTGGTTGTTTTTGTGAAATATGAATTCTGGTTTTATTACCTGCGGGAAATTCATTCCCGAAACATTCCACTCTTTTTGGTAGCCGCCGTGTTTCGTCACAGCCAGCTGTTTTTTCAATACCCCGGAGTCATTTACCGGCAACTCCTGCATTTCTTTGACCATATTTTCGTGCAGGATAAAGATTCGGCAGCCCTTTTGGCGGGGATCCATTACCACCGGGTGACCGTGGCCGGTGATCCGCGGATCGACCGGGTTCTGACCATCGCCGCCGCTCCCGACCAATTTCCGGAAGTGGAACGGTTTTGTGGCGGACAATCCGTACTGGTGGTCGGCAGCACCTGGCCCCCCGACGAAACCATTTTGCACCATTGGTGGACATCCGCTTTGTCGCGGGATTGGAAACTGATTCTGGCACCCCACGATGTCGCACCAGACCGGATCGCTGCATTACAAGCGATGTTTGGCCGGGACGCCCAGTTGTTTTCCCGGCTGGAAAATATTTCCCCGTCTGCCCGGGTATTGATTATCGACGGGGTTGGCCAATTGTCATCGCTATACCAATTTGGGCAAGTAGCCTACATCGGGGGGGGATTTGGCAAGGCGATCCACAACACCCTGGAGCCAATGGCATTCAATTTGCCCGTTCTTTACGGGCCCCGGTTCACAAAATTTGCCGAAGCTGTGGCCATGACCCGGGATGGCGGTCATTTTGCCATCCGGTCTGCCAACGATTTTTTGAAATACATGACGCTGCTGGCCGGGGAACAGTCGGCCAGGCAGGCGAAAAAAGCGGTTGCTCAATTTATGCAGCAAAATAAAGGTGCGACCAGAACCATTTACCGCCACCTCGAAAATCACCTGTGAATACCATCTGCCTGAACATTTTTCACCATTTTTGGTCTTGGTTAAACCAACAAATAAATTATTGAACCCGACAACCAAAAGGGGAACGCCTGCGGCGAAAAAGGCATTCGACCGCCATGACTGGAAGTCCGGTGGGAGAACCTGAACAAACTGCCGGCTGCAATCCCGGTAAACAGTAGCTGCCACCCCGTGAATTATTGTTTTTTTTGCACCCGGCTGAACATTTTATCGACCATTCTCTGGCATCGGTTGCCGGTAAAATTGTTTAATTTTGGGTTCCGGCATCCCTGAACTGCCATTTTTAAAACAGCCTCTTTTCCGAATCTGATAATGAGACATTTATTTTTAACGCTTTGCTGCTCTTGCTTTTGTTTCCAGATCCTTTCCGCCCAGATCATCAACGGAACCGATACACTCTACGGTAACGAATGGATCAAATTTGACCAGTCCTACTTCAAACTGATGGTGGCCGAAGACGGCGTCTACCGGGTCGGCTACCAGGAACTGTCCGACGCCGGTCTGCCCGTCGCTACCATCGCCGGTAATACCTACCAATTGTTCCGCAACGGAGAGGAAGTTCCCCTCTACACCACCACCTCCGCGGTCTTTTCCCCAACGGATTACCTGGAATTTTACGGTCAGCAGAACCGCTCCGAACTCGACCGGCATCTCTTCCAGAACCCCGACGAGGAAATGATGAACCCCCTCTACAGCCTGTTTACCGACACCTCTGCCTATTTCCTCACCTGGACCGACGCGGGCACACCGCTGCGCTACCAGACCGTCCAGAACGACCTGACCAATCTGCCGGCGAAGGAGGCGTATTATATGGAGGAGCTGGTGCTGAATTACTTCAATGCCTGGGATAAGGAGAAAAGTGCGGACGGGGTCAGCGTTTCCAATTTTAACAGGTCGGAGGGCTTTTCCTCGAGTTACGCCAACATCCGGTCCATTACCCTCACCCCTTCTTTTGCCTATACCAGTGGTCCGGCTGCCCAACTCCACCTCCGCTATGCCGGAAACCTCAAGCAACACTCGCAACAGATTACCCTCAACGGGCAGATCCTGACGACCGACAATTATTACGGTTATGCGGTACGCAAGCTGGACTTCGACATCGACAATAATTTACTGACCAGCCCCCTGGAATTAAAATTTCAGGGCCTGACCGACAATAATGACCGGCAACGCATCGCCAATATCCACCTGACGTACGCCCGCCAGTTTAATTTCAATAATGCCAACAACTACGCTTTCCGGATATCGGGTGCCACCGGTAAAAAGTACCTGGAAATTGACAACTTCAATGCCGGCAACGCCGCCACCCTGTACGACCTGACCAATCACCAACGGATCACCGTCACCCCCGAAAATGGTCAACTGAAAATACACCTCCCCGCTTCCCCAAATGAGCGGCAACTCTACCTGGTCAACGCCAGTCAGGGTATTAAAGCGGTCGCTTCCCTGCAACCCGTCAATTTCATCGACTACTCGGAACTGGATGCCAACTTCATCTTCCTGTCCAATCCCCGGCTATACGACGATGGCAATGGCAATAACTACGTGCAGGAATACGCCAACTACCGAAGTTCCGCCACCGGCGGCGGCTACAAAACCATCATCGTCGACGTCCAGCAAGTCTATGACCAATTCGGCTGGGGACTGAACCGGCATTCCCTCTCCATCCGGAATTTTGGACATTTTGTGAAACGGGAGTGGGAAGATGTACAGTATTTTTTTGTGGTGGGGAAGGGGAGAAACTATGACAGAATCCGAACGACGGATCAATTAAATGCTCCAGGCAATGCTTCCTTTTTTGTGCCTACCTGGGGCAACCCGTGTTCGGACATTCTTTTGATGGCGGAGGGAAATGCCATGTCACCATTTCTGGCAGTGGGCCGATTGCCTGTAGAAAAGCCGGAGGAGATAGCGATTTATTTGAATAAGGTGAAACAACATGATGGCCTGTTCACGGCACCTTCCACGATAGAAGACCGTGCATGGATGAAAAAGGTAATGCATTTGGGCGGTGGAGGACCTAATGAATGGAATATGATCCGCAATAATTTAGAAAACATGGCTGACGTGTTGACCAACAGTCAATATGGGGCGGAAGTCCACGCATTTTACAAAAACAGTTCAGACCCAGTTCAGATTTCAACAAATGAAGCCATTTTTAACCTGATCAATACTGGTGTCTCGGTCATTACTTTTTACGGACATAGCGCCGTCAATACATTTGATTTTAACATTGACAATCCGGATAATTATGACAAC
>JBFIJS010000597.1:0-3314 GCA_041600595.1 Saprospiraceae bacterium
ATGCCGGCAGGCCAATCGGTTACATCAAAGGTGAGCTGTTGATTTTCAAAAGGCCTGGCCACGCCCGTCCGGGGGAGCTGAATTTCTTGCCCCAGCATGTTGAAAACCCGGAAGGTGGCTTTGTTGTCAAAGTCGATGGCCGAAAAATCAACGGTCAGCGAAGTGGAAACAGGGTTGGGAAACAGCCTGATAAGCCCTCTTTGCCCCAGGTAAACGTCTTTGACCTGGGCTGATGAGCGATCCGTGGCATTGCCGATGCACCAGGCGTGAAGGTATTTCATGCTTTCGTACACATCGAGCCGGCCCTCGGTTACGGTTTTTCCCCTCAGGGATGACAAAGGGAAAATATTTTTCAAAAGGGCATCCCGCATCAGCAACGCTGCCGCCGGTGGATCAGAAAGGGCCAGTTCTCCAATTTCAAGACAGGGAAGACTGTACAGCAAGGCGACGGCCCCGGCCACGTGCGGACAGGCAGCGGAGGTTCCCCCGAAGTTTTCGTTATACCGGTCGTCCAGCGTGGTGGAAATGGTGGCCCGGCCGGGCGCTCCCAGATCAATGGAAGTTTGCCCGAAAGCGGCATTGGATACCCGTTCGTCATTGATATCGGTGCCCGTTACGGCCACGAGGAAGTCACTCCCGCAAGTGGTCGGCATATCGCCCAGGTCGTCCACGTCCCAGTTTTCATTGGCGGTGGCAGCCACGTTGAGGATGCCGACTTCGCCGAGCAGATCGTACATGGCGCCCCAGGCGGGTTCTTCGCTGCAAAAAGTGGCGTCTTTTCCGAAGGAACCATTGGTCACGACGACAAAAGCCCCTTCCGCTCCGTTGGTGGCATTATACAGTTTTCGCTGCTCTATCACGTAGGCAAAGGCTGCTATCACCTCGCTCACGAGATCGACGTTGCAGAACATCATTTTGACATTCCAGTTGACGCCGGCCAGCCCGATGCCATTATTCCCTTTGGCGCCGATGAGCCCGGTGACAGAAGTACCGTGCCCGGTGACGCTGAGGATGTTGCTGTTGTTGATGAAATTCCAGCCGTTAAAATCGTCGATGAAACCGTTGCCATCGTCATCCACGCCGGCGATGCCGGTTGCTTCTTTTTCATTGACCCAGATATTTCCCTGCAAATCTTCGTGCGTCAGGTCGAAACCGCTGTCGAGCACGGCGACCACTATTTCGTGTCCATTGGCGGTTTGACCGCCAGTCGTCAGGTTCCAGACGTCGGGCAGACCAATGCGGTCCATGCTCCATTGGCCGGGCCATTGGGGGTCGTTGGGGATGGAGTCCCGGAATTGGACGGGGGAGTCGTATTGGACGGTAAGGATGCCGGGTAAATCCGATAAAGCTTCGACCAGATTTTTATCTGACGACCGGTTAGTTTGCTCCATCAGGTAAAAGCCCAACTGTGGAGCCAGATTTTTTTTGACCAATAGCCCAAACTGGTTTTCCAGCGTTCGGAAAAACGGCTCTGCCTGGATGTCCGGTTCGATTTGTACGATGACATCATTGATATGCTGGCTGAAATACCTGCTTAACAGCGCGTCGGACTTTAGCTCCTGAAGCATTGAATAGCCGGCATTGGCTGGGAAAGTGCTGTCTCCGGCCTGAGCCGAAGCTGTGGTTGCAAAAAGGAAAAGGAGAAAAAACGCAAGGAATCCTGGCTTCATAATTTTTTAAGTTTCAGGGATTTATTTTAGGAAAAATGGACTGCTCAGGTCAATGAATATCCGATAGCAGTTCATGTTGCAAATTAACAAAATACCCCGCTGCCTTCAACATCCGGCTCCCGTACCAGCTGAACATTTCCCCGTCAACTAACTTAATGGCTTCTTGCTGACACTCTTTTCTTATTTCCGGGAAATGTTTTTCCGAAAAGGGGAATGGCTCGGAAGACAACAGCAAAGCGTCGGGTTGGCGAGCGGCCACTTCTGCTAACGTCACTTCCGGGTACCGGGTTTTATCCGCAAAAACATTTATGAAACCTGCTGCCTCCAGCATGGTATCAATAAAGGTGTCGGCAGCGGCAACCATGTACGGGTTTTTCCAGATAAAAAAAGCTGCCCTGCGTTTTGGCTTTCCCGTTTGCCCGTTTTTTATTTTGGTAAATGCCTGATGAATGCGGAGAGCCAGCGCCGTGGAGGCCGCCGCTTTTCCCGTCAATTCTCCGATCATCACGATCATGTCCAGGGCGTCGTCCAGCGTTTTGATGTCGCTCATCCAGACGGGGTATTGCGCAGTCAACTGCTCA
Organism: Saprospiraceae bacterium; assembly: GCA_041600595.1. Classification (GTDB taxonomy): domain Bacteria; phylum Bacteroidota; class Bacteroidia; order Chitinophagales; family Saprospiraceae; genus UBA6168. Next base: position 2,252 of record JBFIJS010000597.1, read on the forward strand.
ATGTGGTGGCGGTCGTTTTCTTCTTTGTTGCCAATAATCAGATTGGGCTGCAGGTCGGCTATTCTATCGAAGTGAAATTTTTTGGTGCCGCCAATTTTAGGCCTGGTCCGCCATTTTTCTTGAGGGTGTACACAAAATTTGGTAATGCCGACTACTTCTTCATCCAATCCCAGATCGAACAATAATTCCGTTTGGGAAGGCACCAGAGAAACGATCCGTTGCGGAGGGAAATCAAAGGTAATGGAGCGACCCATTTGGTCTGTGACGGTTTTTTTCATAGCAGTCGGATAAGTGAACAGAAGAGGACGGGGACAGTCAGATATGATCAGCAGTCTTTCAATTGCCGATCGGTTCCCGTTGTTTATGTTCCCCGTCGTAGCGCTTTTCTCCGGCGTGAATAGCCACTTCCAGGTGATTTTCCGCCGGCGGGATCGGGCAGTTGTACCCGTCCGAATAACCGCACCAGGGATTGTAACTTTTGTTGAAATCAATCACTGCTTTTCCCGAATCCAGGTCATTGCGGTTCAGGTCGATGTAGCGGCCGCCGCCGTAAGTAGTGTCATCGTTGGTGAGGTCGCGGTACGGCAGAAACAGGTAATTTTTATATTGTGGCATCCGGATGTGTTTCATGCTTTGGTAAACGGCGAGGGAATGCTGCCGGCCGTCGAGCAGAAACGTGAGGACCCCGTATTTTCGGTACGATTTGGTTATGCCACTATAAGTGGGCAGTTCGAAAGGCTGTTCATCCGGCGTGAGTTCGAAGGTACATTCCACCCGGTAGGTTGAATCCGGTTCGTAAAAGCGGAGGTTGGCGAGGTCTTCTTGCCGCAGGGGCGACCGGGGGTCTTTTAAAAAGCCCTCTTTGTATTCCTCCCGGTGTTGATCGATAGAAAGGTGGTAATCCGTTCCCTGCCCGTTCAGGAAGAAGGGGAGCAGCAGTAGTAAAATGGGGAGGTATCCGTTTTTTTTCATCTTGGAAGGTTGTTTTATAAAACATGATGTGTGATCGTACAAAATGGCGTCACACCTTGACCCGTTTTGGTTTCGGCAAACCGAATCAGGG